>NZ_JBHVDI010000205.1:0-5315 GCF_042802875.1 Kocuria sp. NPDC057446
CCCCGCGGGCGCCGGCTCCGACTGCGCCCGCACCGGCCCCCGACCCCGTGTACTCGCCCGACTGCACGGACCCGGCGCAGCCCTCCGGCCCGGTCCAGCAGGCGGCCTGGAACGCGGTCTGCGTTCCGGCCGAGGAGCCGCCGCCCGCTCCGGCGCCCACTCCGCCGCCCGCTCCGGTGCCCACCCCGAAGCCCACCCCCGGCCCGATCACCGAGCCCACTCCGGCCCCGGAGCCCGCGCCGCCGGCGACCGGCACGGCCGGGAACAACGGCCAGACCCCGGAGCAGGGCGGCGCCACGGCTGGGGCGACGCCCTCGCCCGCGCCGAGCTCCACCGGGCGCCGGAACTGGCCGCCGCGCCCGGAGCCGACGCCCACCCCGTCTCCGAGCCCCACCTCCGCTCCGATGCCCGTGCCGTCGCCCAGCACCACGACCGGGGCGCCGTCCTCGCTCCCCAGCAGGGCCGAACTGGCCTGATCCGGCGCTCCGCTCCACCGCCGGGCGGCCCGGGCCGCGGCCCGGCGCACGGGATGCGCAGCATGGGGACCAGGAGGTCCCCATGCTGCGTCGTCGTTACCGTCCGGTCCCCGTCCCCCGGCTCCGCCCGCACCGTCCGTCCGCCCGTCGCGCGGCGGTGCGCTGATGGGCTTCGCGCGCACGTGGGCGGTCGCCCTGGTCGGGCTCGACGGGTCGATGGTGGAGGTCGAGGCCGACATCGGCCAGACGCTTCCCGCGTTCTCCATCGTGGGCCTCCCGGACACGGCGCTCAACGAGGCCCGGGAGCGGTTGCGCGCGGCGGCGCGCAACAGCGGGATGCCGCTGAGCCCGCGCAAGCTCACCGTCAACCTCACTCCGGCGACCCTGCCCAAGCGCGGATCGCTCTTCGATCTCGCCATCGTGCTGAGCGCCCTGCAGGCCGCCGGGGACGTGCCCCCCACCGGGCGGACCGTGTTCATGGCCGAACTGGGCCTGGACGGGGCCCTGCGGCCGGTGCGCGGCATCCTGCCGGCTGTCATGGCGGCCGTGCGCGCCGGGCACGAGCGGATCGTCGTCTCGGCGGCCAACGCGGCGGAGGCGGCTCTGGTCCCCGGGGCCAGGGTGGAGGGCTTCGCCTGCCTTGCCGACGTGCTCGCCGCCGCCGGCGCCGCTCCCACGGACCTGCGCCGGCCGGCGGCCGCTGGGCTCGTCCCGGGCGCGCCGGCCCCGGACGCCGCCGGATCGAACGGTGCCGCGACGTCCTCCCCGGCGTCCCCCTCGGCATCCGCCGCGTCGCTCGCCGCGCCGGACCTCGCGGACGTCGCGGGGCAGACCGACGGCCGCCTGGCCCTCGAGATCGCAGCCGCGGGCGGGCACCACCTGCTCATGGTCGGCCCGCCCGGATCCGGCAAGACGATGCTCGCCGAGCGGCTCCCCGGCCTGCTGCCCGACCTCGAGGACGACGCCGCGATGGAGGTCACGGCCGTCCACTCGCTGGACGGGGCCGCAGGGCCGTGCACCGCCCTGCTCCGTCGGCCTCCGTTCGAGGCGCCGCACCACACCGCCTCGACGGCCGCCCTGTTCGGGGGCGGCGCCGGGATCCCGCGGCCCGGCGCCGCCTCACGGGCGCACCGGGGCGTCCTGTTCCTCGACGAGGCCCCCGAGTTCGACCGCGGAGTGATCGACGCGCTGCGCCAGCCCCTCGAGAACGGCCGGGTCGTGATCGACCGGTCCGCGGCCTCGGCGGTCTATCCGGCACGATTCCAGCTGGTGCTCGCGGCGAACCCCTGCCCGTGCGGCCGGGCCGGGGGACGCGGAGCCGACTGCACGTGCACGCCGCGGGCGCGCCGCGGCTACTTCGGCAGGCTGAGCGGCCCGCTGCTGGACCGCGTGGACCTGCAGATCGCCGTGCCGAAGGTCTCCTACGGCGAGCTCGCCGCCGGGGCGGGCCAGGGGGAGAGCACGGCCCTCGTGGCCGAGCGCGTCGCCCGCGCGCGGGCGGCCCAGGCCGAGCGGCTGCGCGCACTGGGCCTGCGCACCAACGCCGAGCTCGGTGGCAGCCTCCTGCACGGCGCCCTGCGTCCCCCGCGCCCGGTCACCGCCCCGCTGGAGCGTGCCATGGACCGCGGCTCGCTGACCGCCAGGGGGCACCAGCGGGTGCTGCGGGTCGCCTGGACGCTGGCCGACCTCGAGGGCCGCGGCGTGCCGGGCGTCGACGACGTCCACACCGCCCTGTACTTCCGCTCCCTCGTCCCGGCCTGAGCGCCGCAGCGTCCATCCGTCCGCGACCGGAAGGCTCCACCGTGCATCCCGCCCCGTCCGCTCCCCGCCACGACCCCCTGCGCCTCGCCCGGGCCGGGCTGTCCCGGCTCGTCGAGCCCACGGACCTCACCGCGATGCTGCTGCTGGCCGCGCTCGGACCGGTGGCCGCGCTCGAGGTCGCCACAGGGGCGCGGCCGATCGGCGCGCGGGAGCACCCGGTGCTCGTGCGGACCGCCGCCGAGGCCGGACACGGTCCCCGGCAGGTGGACCTGCGCCGCGCCCTGGCCCGCTGGGCTCCCCGGGCGGCGGAGCTGGACGCCGCCGCGGACCTGGAGTCGGCCGCCCGCGCAGGAGCGTGGTTCGCGGTCCCCGAGGACCCCGACTGGCCCGCGGCGCTCGCCGACCTGGGCCTGTTCCAGCCGGTGGGCCTCTGGGGGCGCGGCGACCGGCGGCACCTCGGGTTCCCCACCGCCCGTTCCGTCGCCGTCGTCGGCTCCCGGGACTGCTCGACCTACGGCGAACAGGTCGCCCTGGACCTGGCCGGCGCCCTGGCCTCCCGCGGCTGGACGGTCGTCTCCGGAGGCGCCCACGGCATCGACCGGGCCGCGCACGCGGCGGCCCTGGCCACCGGCACCGCCGTTCCGCCCACGGTGTCCGTCATGGCCTGCGGGATCGACCGGCTCTATCCGGCCGCCAACCAGCAGCTGCTCCGCCGTGTCGAGGCGACGGGCCTGCTGCTGACCGAGGCCGCCCCCGGGTGCACGCCCAGCCGCTACCGCTTCCTCCAGCGCAACCGGATCATCGCGGCCCTCTCGGCCGGCACGGTGGTGGTCGAGGCCCGCTGGCGGTCGGGGGCGCAGAACACGGCCCACCACGCGGACGGGCTCAGCCGCCCCGTGGGCGCGGTGCCCGGCAGCGTCCACGCCGGCACCTCCGCCGGCTGCCACCGGCTGGTGCGGGAGGGCACCGCGGTCCTGGTCACGGACGCGGACGAGGTGCTCGAGCTCGTCCAGCCCCTCGGGGCCGCACCGGCGCCCGACCGCCCCGCCCCTGCCTCGGTCGCCGACGGGCTCTCGGACCGCGACCGGGTGCTCCTCGACGCGCTGCCCCTGACGGTCCGCAGCCGCCCGGACCACCTCTGCCGGGTCGCCGGCCTGTCCGCCCGCGAGGTGCTGGCCGGACTGCGCCGGCTCGAGGAGCGCGGCCTGGCGGAGGGCACGGGCGAGGGGTGGCGCCGCCGTCGCTAGACTCGCCGCATGAGCTCCGACGCCGTCCCGCTGCCCACCGCCGTGGTCCGCGCCCTGGAACGGTACACGGACCACCTGGTGCACGAGCTGAACCGCAGTCCCCGGACCGTGGCCGCCTACACGGGAGATCTCCGTGCCCTCTTCACCTGGCTGCACGCCCGCTACGGGGTCGCCGCGCCGGCGGCCGTGGACCTGGACATGCTCCGTGCGTGGCTGGCCGCCCGGCACGCCGAGGGCGCGGGGCGGTCCTCGATGGCCCGCTGGACGGCGTCGGTCCACGGGTTCTTCGGCTGGGCCACCGCCACGGGTCTCCTGGGGGCCGATCCGAGCCTGCGGCTCGTCGCCCCCCGGCGCCGGCGCCACCTCCCGGACGTCGTGCCCGCCGACGGCATGCGAGAGCTGCTCGACGACCTCGCGGCGCGCTCCACGGCGCCCGGGACGGGAGCGACGGACGCCGCGCTCGCCGCCCGGGACCGCGCCCTGCTCGAGCTGCTCTACGCCACCGGCGCACGCGTGGGGGAGCTCACCGGCGCCGACGTCGACGACGTCGACCGCTCCCGGCGCGTCCTCACGGTGGTCGGCAAGGGCGACAGGCAGCGCACGGTGCCCTTCGGCGGCCCGGCCGACGAGGCCCTGCAGCTGTGGCTGGTGCGCCGCCCCGTCCTGGCGGCGGCGGACAGCGGCCCGGCGCTGTTCCTCGGCTCCCGCGGCGGCCGGATCGACGCCCGGCAGGTCCGGCGGGTCGTGGAGCGGGAGCTCGGCGCCGTCCCCGACACCGCCGCGCGGGGACCCCACGCCCTGCGGCACTCGGCCGCCACGCACCTCGTGGACGGCGGCGCCGACCTGCGCACGGTGCAGGAGCTGCTCGGGCACGCCTCGGTGGCCACCACCCAGATCTACACGCACGTCTCGGTGGACCGGCTGGGCACGGTCTACCGCCAGGCACATCCGCGGGCCTGACGCGGGCCCGGGCGCGGGAGCACGGGCCGATGCGACGTCCCGGGTTGACGCCCGCGGAACGTTTGCAGTTGAATGAGTGGCGTATTGTACTCGACGTCCCGGACACGGCAACGCGCTGCGGACCGGCCGGAACGACGGGTGCGGCACCCGGGCGACCGGACGCCGTGCGGGCCTCGAATCCCCGCGGCGGGACGCGAGCCCGGACAACAGCATCGTCCGGGGGCGGCACGCTCGCCGCGACCCGACGGGTGGGACCGCTTCCGTGCAGGGCGTTGGGGAAGACGTACCTACACGACGGAGGAACAGGTCATGTCTTCACCCACCACGCGCGGAGTGCTCTACGTGCACTCCGCTCCGCGGGCCCTGTGCCCGCACATCCAGTGGGCGCTGGAGTCCGTGGCGCGCCAGCGCACGGAGCTCGAGTGGACCCAGCAGAACGCCGAGCCCGGCTCCGTGCGCGCCGAGCTGGAGTGGTCGGGCCCCGCCGGCACCGGGGCTCTCCTCGCCTCGGCCCTGCGCACCATGGGACGGCTCCGGTTCGAGGTCACCGAGAACCCGTGCCGCGGTCACGACGGCGCCCGCTGGTCCTTCACCCCCGACCTCGGGATCTTCCACGCGACCACGGACGCCGCCGGCAACATCATGGTCTCCGAGGACCGGATCCGCTACGCCTACGAGACCGCGGCCGGCAACCCGCTGCTCGTGATCAACGAGCTCTCCCTCGCCCTGGGGGAGGCCTGGGACGAGGAGCTCGAGCCCTTCCGGCACGCCGCGGAGGGCGCCCCGGTGCGCTGGCTCCACCGCGTCGGCTGAACCGGGCACGGACCGGCCCCGCCTCCGGGGGCCCGCAGCACGCACGAGGGCCGTCCCG
>NZ_JBHVDI010000206.1:0-5311 GCF_042802875.1 Kocuria sp. NPDC057446
GGCTCGGGACGAGCCGGCCGGCCCGAGCGGACCCGGGCGAGCGAACCGGGACGAGCGAACCGAGACGAGCAGGAGCAGCGCGTGAGCAAGGACGAGAAGGGCGGGCGGGGCCTGGCGGTCGCCGACCGCACGCACACGATGCGGGACGGCCGGCGGATCCCCGTGATCGGGCTGGGCACCTACCCCATGGACGACGCCGAGGCCGAGGCCGACGTCGCCGAGGCCCTGATGCTGGGGTACCGGATGGTCGACACCGCGGTGAACTACGGCAACGAGACCGGGGTGGGACGCGCCGTCGCGGCGGCCGGCGTGCCGCGCGACGAGCTGTTCCTCACCACCAAGCTCCCGGGCCGGGACCACGGCACGGACTCCGTGCGCCGCTCCCTCGAGGGCTCCCTGCGGCGGCTGGGCACCGACCACGTGGACCTCTACCTCATCCACTGGCCGAACCCGTCGGTCGGCCGCTACGTCGAGACGTGGCGGACGATGCTGGAGCTGCGGCAGGAGGGGCTCGTCCGCTCGGTGGGGGTGTCGAACTTCACGCCCGCCCACATCCGGCGCCTGGTCGAGGAGACCGGGGAGACGCCTGCCGTGAACCAGGTGGAGCTGCACCCGCAGTACCAGCAGGAGCGGCTGCGGGAGTTCCACGAGGAGCACCGCATCGTCACCCAGGCCTGGTCCCCGCTGGGCCGCAAGACGGACCTGCTGCAGCACGGGTGGATCGCGCGGATCGCCCGGCAGACCGGCCGCACCCCGGCCCAGGTGGTCCTGCGGTGGCACCTGCAGTCGCGCACCGTGCCGGTCCCGAAGAGCTCCGACCCCCGGCGCATGGCCGAGAACCTCGACGTGTTCGACTGGGAGCTGGACGAGGACCAGATGCACCGGATGCAGATGCTGCACACGGGGATCAGCGGCTCCGGCTACGACCCGAACAGCCACGAGGAGATGTAGGGGGCGGGCCGGGGCTCAGGCCTCGGCCGCCAGGATCTCCCGCGTGCGCTCGACGTCGTCGTCCATCTGCGCCACGAGCTTGTCGACGCCCTCGTAGGCGACCATCCCGCGCAGCCGGGCGACGAACTCCACGACCACCTCCTGGCCGTAGAGGTCGAAGTCCTCGACCCGCTCCTCGGGCCGGTCGATGACGTGCGCCTCGACCTGCCGGGGCACGTTCTCGAACGTGGGGTTGGACCCCACCGAGATCGCGGTGGGCCAGCGCGTGCCGGAGGCGTCGAGCAGCCACCCGGCGTACACCCCGTCGGCGGGGACGAACCCCGCGGCGTGCGCGGACAGGTTCGCCGTGGGGTAGCCGAGCTCCCGTCCGCGGGCGGCCCCGTGCACCACCTCGCCCCGCATCCGGTGGTGGCGCCCCAGCAGCCGGGCGGCCGCGCGCACGTCGCCGGCCTGCAGGCAGGACCGGATCCAGGTGGAGGAGCAGCGCCGGCCCCCCGCCGCGGACACGTCCGGGGCGTGCTCCGGGTGCTCCTCGTGCAGGGGGTCGAGGAGGTCGTCGACCACCCGGACCTCGAACCCGTGGCGCCGCCCCAGCTCCCGGAGCGTGCCGATGTTGCCGGAGTTGTCCTTGCCCAGGCGCGTGTCCTCCCCCACCACGAGGCAGCGCGCCCCGAGGGGCCCCACGAGGGAGCCCAGGACGAACTGCTCGGTGGACTGCTCCGCGAACTCCAGCGTGTACTCCAGCACGAGGGCGGCGTCCGCGCCGGTGCGCTCGAGGGCGTCCAGCTTGTCCTCGGTGCCCATGATCAGTCCCGGGGAGCTGCCGGGGCGGTGCACCTGCGCCGGGTGCGGGTCGAACGTCACGACCACCGACGCCCAGCCCCGCTCGCGGGCGGACTCGACGAGCTGGGACAGCACCCGCTGGTGGCCCCGGTGCACACCGTCGAAGTTGCCGATGGTGACCACCGACGGGCCGAAGCCCGGGGGGACGTCAGAGAGATCTCGCCAGCGGAACACGGTTCTCCTCGCAGGAACGGGACAGGCAGGTCAGGGTCGTACCGGGGCGGGCCGCGGCGGGACGGGTCCGCCGGGGCGGCCGGGTTCCTCCGGCGGGGCGGGGGCCGGTGCCGGCGGGCCGTCCCACGGGCCCTGGGGGGAGCGCGGGTCCTCGGCGCCGAGGGTCAGGATCCAGGCGTCCACCGAGGCGCCGCGCTGCTCCATGAACCCGTCGATCCGCACCGGGGAGCGGAAGCCCAGCCGCCAGGCCAGCTTCCGGCTGGCCCAGTTGGGGACCTTGGCCATCCAGTAAGCATAGGTGAGACCGAGGGTCCCGAAGGCGTGCTCGAGCAGCACCCGGCAGGCCGCCTCGGCGGCACCGGTGCCGCGGGCGTGGGGGCCGAAGTTGAGCCCGATGTCCGCGGTGGTCCCGCGCAGGGCGTTGAGCCCCAGCGTCCCGTGCAGCCGGTCGGTGCGGGCGTCCGCGACCGCCCAGTTGTACTCGCGGCCGGCGCGCCAGGCCGCCGGGACGAACTCCTCGACGTACCAGCGGGCGTCGGCCTCCGTGTACCCGAGGGGCACGGTGGTGAACTCCGCGGCCGCCGGGTCGGCGCAGTTGCGGGCCAGCTGCGGGACGTCGCGCTCATCGAGCCGGCGCAGCACCACGGAGCCGTCGGTGAGGACGGGGACGTCGTAGTCCTCGGCGCCGTCGGGGCGTACGGGCATCGGCGGGGGTCCTTTCGGTGGCGTGCGGCGCGGGGCGCTCCGGCCCGCGACCGAGCCTACCCGGTGCGTGCCCGGGCGCCGTGCGGGACGGGGTCCGTTCAGGCGGGGACGCGCCCGCCCGTGGGGCGGGACCGGCGGAGCCAGGCGAGACCGACCACCGGCAGCACCAGCGGGACGTAGCCGTAGTCCTGCCCGAAGTGGGACCACACGCTGGCCTCGGGGAACAGCTGCGGGGCGAGCACCGACAGCAGGCCCACGGCCAGCACGCCGACGAGCTCCACGGCCACGGCGGCCGTGGCCAGCCGGTGCCAGCGGGGGCCGGGGCGGGCGAGGGCCACGGTGGCCACCACGTAGACCGCCGCGGCGAACGCGGAGAGCAGGTACGGCAGGGGCGCGGCCTCGAACCCGGTGCTGATCTGGTAGAGCGAGCGGACGCCCGCCGAGAGGGAGAACACGGCGTAGACCACGACCACCAGCCGGCCGAAGCCCGAGGACTTGCGGTCGCCGCGCGCCCCGGCGGCGCGGGGGCCGAAGCGCTGCTGCAGGCGGGTGGGGCCGCCCTGCGGGGGCTCGGGGGTCATGGGGGCGTCTCCTCCGGGGTCGGGGCGGTCCGGCGCCGGACCGAGGGGGCGGGGGCTCACTGGTAGTACCAGATGACGTTCATGCGGTAGACCATGATCGCGACCACGGGGCCCGCGGCCGCGAGCACCCAGTTGGACCAGCTCGAGCGCTCCACGAGCGACCACACGAAGGTGCCCGCCGGGATGAGCAGCGCAGTCAGCAGGTAGCCCCAGTACTCGAGGGCCGACCCCGTGGGCCCGGGGCCCAGCACGTGCATGACGACCGAGCCCACGGCGTAGACGAGCAGGAACGCCTCGAGCAGCAGCACGGAGCCCTGGGTCCAGTCGTCGGGCCGCCGCCCGCGCACGGCCTGCCCGAGGCACACCAGGAAGGACAGGGCGCCCAGCAGCACCGCGGCCCAGAACCAGCCGTCGTAGCCCCCCGGCATCAGCGCTCCTCCCGGGGCCCGTCCGGCGGCGCGGCGAAGCGCTCCCCGGGCAGGAAGACGAGCACGGGCTTGGCGGTGCGCTCGCCGCGGTGGCCGCGGTCGCAGAGCAGGGCCACGAGCCGGTCGTCGGGCGCGAGGCCGGCGGTGACGGCCTCGTTGTCGAGCGGTTCCTCGCCGCCGTCCGCGGCGCTGGGGCCGATCCGGCGCCCGTGGGCGACGTCCTCGGCCTCCTCCGCGGTCAGCCGGCGGACGGGGAACAGGCCGGCGGCGGCGTCCTCGAGGCTCGTCACGGGCAGCGGGCGGCCGGCGGCCACCTCCGCCGCGAGCTCGTCGAGGGTCCGCGCGTCCTCGAGGGTCCACGCGCCCACGCGGGTGCGGCGCAGCGCGGTCAGGTGGCCGCCCACGCCGAGGTCGGCGCCGAGGTCCCGGGCCAGGGCCCGGACGTAGGTGCCCGAGCTGCAGGTCACGGTGACGTCGACGTCGAGCACCTCCCGCCCGGTGTCGTCGGCGGTGCGCACGAGCCGGTGAACGGCGAACTCGGACACGGTCACGTCCCGCGCGGCGAGCTCCACGTCCTGCCCGGCGCGCACCTGGGCGTAGGCGCGGCGGCCCTCGACCTTGATGGCACTGACCTTCGCGGGGACCTGCCGGATGTCCCCGGTGAGCCGGGCGACGCCGGCGGCCACCGCCGCCTCGTCCACCGCGTCCACGGCCCTCGGGCCGGCGACGTCGAGGACCTCTCCCTCGGCGTCGTCGGTGACGGTGGTCTGGCCGAGCCGGACCGTCGCCTCGTACGTCTTGTGCGCTCCGACGACCCAGGTCAGCAGGCGGGTGGCACGGTCCACCCCGAGGACCAGCACGCCCGTGGCCATGGGGTCGAGGGTCCCGGCGTGGCCGACCTTGCGGGTGCCCGCGAGGCGGCGGGTGCGGGCGACGACGTCGTGGCTGGTCCAGCCGGCCGGCTTGTCCACGACCACGAGCCCGGACGGCGTCGGCAGGGACGGGTCCGGGCTCGGGACGTCAGCTCTGGTGCGGGTCACTTCCCCGGTGCCCCCGCCTGCTCAGCGGTCCCCGGAGGACTCGTCGTCCTCCTCGGCCGGCTTCCGGTAGGGGTCCTCCCCGGCGGCCCAGCTGGCGCCGGCGGCCTGGGCGGCGACCTGGGCGTCCTTCTCCTTGGCCGCGCGCAGCACCTCCTCGAGGTGCGAGGCGTTGACCGGGATCTCGTCCGGGACGAAGGTCAGGGTGGGGGTCAGGCGGGCCGTGATGTTGCGGCCGACCTCGCTGCGCAGGACGCCCTTGGCGGACTCCAGGGCGGCGCGGGTGCTCTCCTGCTCCTCGGCGGTGCCGAAGACCGTGTAGTACAGGGTGGCGTGCTGGAGGTCGTTGGTGACGCGGGCGTCCGTGATGGTCACGAAGCCCAGCCGGGGGTCCTTGACCCTGCGCTCGAGCGCCTGGGCCACGACGACCTTGATCCGGTCGGCGAGTCGGGCGGCGCGTGCTGCGTCAGCCATGGTGGGTGCTCCTCGGGTCGGGGCGGTGCGGTGCACGACGGGGGTCGTGCGGGGAACGGGGGCGGCGGCACCGCGCCCGGCGAGGCGATCGGCTGCCCGAAGTACGAGACCGTGGAGG
>NZ_JBHVDI010000207.1:0-5309 GCF_042802875.1 Kocuria sp. NPDC057446
GATCCCCGGCCGGCCGGGCGGGCGCCGCCGCGGCACCGGCGGGGCCCCGCTCGAGCTGCCGGCGGTGGCGCACGTGGTCGAGGCCGTGGTCGTCGACCCCGCCGGGCACGAGGCGTTCTGCCGCACGGTCGGGGCGGCGCTGCGGGAGGGCCCCGGCGGCACCGAGGCCTTCTCCGGGCACCTGCACGCCCTGGCGTTCCCCGTGGCGATGAGCGTGCTGACCCGCCCGGACTTCCCGCTTCCGGTCCTCGGCATGGTGCACCTGGCCAACGCGGTAGAGCACCGCGGACCGGTCGCGGTGGGGGAGGACCTCACGGTCACCGCCTCCGCGGAGCGGCTGCGCCCGCACCGGTCCGGCGTGCAGGTCGACGT
This sequence comes from Kocuria sp. NPDC057446, assembly GCF_042802875.1. Classification (NCBI taxonomy): domain Bacteria; kingdom Bacillati; phylum Actinomycetota; class Actinomycetes; order Micrococcales; family Micrococcaceae; genus Kocuria; species Kocuria sp. NPDC057446. The sequence continues at coordinate 373 of NZ_JBHVDI010000207.1, forward strand.
CGTCGCGCGCCTGGCGCGGGAGGACGGCGAGACGGTCTGGACGGGCCGCTCCACGTACCTCGCCAAGGGCGTGCGCGTGCCCGGGACGGCCGACGACGCCCCGCGCGAGGAGTTCGTGCCGCCGGCGCCGACCGGGCACTGGCGGCTGACGGCCGGCACCGGACGGGACTACGCCGCGGTCAGCGGGGACTGGAACCCGATCCACCTCTCCGGTCCGACCGCCCGGGCCCTGGGCATGAAGGGTGCCGTCGCCCACGGCATGTACTCCGCCTCCCGCGCCCTGGCCGAGGTCGGGGTGCCGCCCGGGGTGGCCTTCCGCTGGACGGTGGAGTTCGCGGCCCCGGTCCTGCTCCCCGGCACGGTGGGGGTCGCGATCACCGACGACGGCCGGGGTGCCGGCTGGCGGAGCTCGGGCTTCGCCGGGTGGGATCCGCGGCGGAGGCGCCCGCACTTCACGGGGACGGTGGCGCGGCTGGACGGCTGACCCGCCGCCGCGGAGCCGGTCGACGGTCCCGTCCGGCGCGTGGGCCACAATGGTCGGGTGAGCCCACAGCAGAGGACAGACGCCCGACCCGTCGACGCCACCGGCCAGGACCTCAACCCCGCCCCGCCCAGCGAGGACCTCAAGGAGCAGTACGCGGAGCTCGTGGACAGGGTGCGCGCCGCGCGGACCGCCTACTACGTCGAGGACGCGCCCACCATCTCGGACGCGGAGTACGACGAGCTCTACCGGCGGCTCGAGGAGGTCGAGGCGCTGCACCCCGAGCTGGTGGCCAACGACTCGCCCACCCAGGAGGTCGGCGGCGAGGTCTCCGCGGCGTTCGCGCCGGTGACCCACCTCGCGCGGATGTACTCCCTCGAGGACGTCTTCTCGATCGACGAGCTCACGGCCTGGTTGGCGAAGGCCTCCGCGTCGGTCGAGGCGCTGCCGGACGCCCCGGCGTCCGCGTGGCTGACCGAGCTGAAGATCGACGGGCTGGCCGTGAACCTGCTCTACCGCGACGGCGAGCTCGTGCGGGCCGCGACCCGGGGGGACGGCACCACGGGCGAGGACGTCACGCACAACGTGCGCACCATCGCGAGCATCCCCACCGTGCTCACCGGGGAGGACGTCCCCGAGGAGGTCGAGATCCGCGGCGAGGTGTTCATCTCCACCCGCGACTTCCGCTCCCTCAACGACGCGATGGTGGCCGAGGGACGCGCGCCCTTCGCGAACCCGCGCAACGCCGCGGCGGGCTCGCTGCGGCAGAAGGACCCGGAGGTCACCGCCCGGCGCCGGCTGTCCATGTACGTGCACGGGGTGGGCGCCGCCACGGGCCTGCACGCCGGGACCCAGTCCCAGGTCTACGAGCTGCTCGAGCGGTGGGGCCTGCCGGTCAGCCCGTACTACAAGGTGCTGCCGTCCACGGAGGACGTCCTCGCGTTCATCGAGGAGTACGGCCGCCGCCGCCACGACCTCATCCACGAGATCGACGGCATCGTGGTCAAGGTCGACGACCGCCGCACCCAGTTCCGGCTCGGCCACACCTCCCGGGTGCCCCGCTGGTCCGTGGCCTACAAGTACCCGCCCGAGGAGGTGCACACGAAGCTCAAGGACATCCTGGTCAACGTGGGCCGCACCGGACGGGTCACCCCCTTCGGGCTCATGGAGCCGGTGCGGGTCGCCGGGTCCACCGTGGAGATGGCCACCCTGCACAACCAGGACGTGGTGAAGGCCAAGGGTGTGCTCATCGGGGACACCGTGGTGCTGCGCAAGGCGGGCGACGTGATCCCCGAGATCGTGGGGCCCGTCGTGGCGCTGCGGGACGGCACGGAGCGCGAGTTCGTGATGCCCACCCACTGCCCCTCATGCGGCACGGAGCTGCGCCCGGCCAAGGAGGGCGACGTCGACATCCGCTGCCCCAACGCCCGAAGCTGCCCGTCCCAGCTGCGGGAGCGGGTCTTCCACGCCGCCGGCCGCGGCGCGTTCGACATCGAGGCCCTCGGCTACGAGGCCGCCCTCGCTCTGACCCGTCCCGACGAGCCGGAGACCCCGCCGCTGACCAGCGAGGCGCAGCTGTTCGACCTCACCCCCGAGGACCTGCGCGAGGTGCGGATCCGGCGGGAGAAGAAGTCGAAGGGCGTGCCCACGGGCGAGACCGAGCTGGTCCCGTACTTCTGGACCAAGGGCACGGCCAAGAAGCCGTCCGAGCCCACCGCCACCACCCGCAAGCTGTTCGAGGAGCTCGAGAAGGCCAAGTCGCAGCCGCTGTGGCGCGTGCTGGTGGCCCTGTCCGTCCGGCACGTCGGCCCGACCGCGGCCCGGTCCCTGGCCACGGCCTTCGGCTCGCTGCCCGCCATCCGCGACGCCGACGAGGAGACCCTGGCCCAGGCCGACGGCGTGGGGCCCGTGATCGCCGCCGCCCTCACCGAGTGGTTCGCCGAGCCGTGGCGCCGCGAGATCGTGGAGCGCTGGGCGGCCGCGGGCGTGCGCATGGAGGACGAGGTGGACGAGTCCGTGCCCCGCACCCTCGAGGGCACCACCGTGGTGATCACCGGCACCCTCGAGCGCTTCAGCCGCGACTCCGCGAAGGAGGCGGTGCTGGTGCGAGGCGGCAAGGCCTCCGGCTCCGTGTCGAAGAAGACGCACTTCCTGGTGGCGGGCGAGAACGCCGGCACCAAGCTGGACAAGGCCGAGCAGCTCGGCGTGCCCGTGCTCGACGAGGCCGGATTCGAGCGGCTCCTCGCCGAGGGGCCGGAGGCTCTCGCCGGTGCGGCCGGGAGCGCGCCGGGGCGCACAGCCGGGAGCACACCCGGGAGCACCCCGGCCGGCACGGGAACGGACAGCAGCACGGACGACGAGGACGGGGACTGAGCATGGGACGGCACGACGACGCGCTGGAGGGCCTCGGCCCCACCGGCGCCCACCTGGAGGAGCTCCTGGAGCTGGCCCTGGCGGCCGCCGAGGCCGGGGCCGAGGTCCTGCGCGGCCGCGACGCCGACCGGCTGGGCGTCACCGGCAAGTCCGAGGAGGGGGACTGGGTCACCCGCTTCGACGTCGCCGCCGAGCAGGCCGTGCTGCGCGCGATCCTGGACCGCCGCCCGCACGACACCGTCACCGGGGAGGAGTCGGGCACGCACCGGCCGGAGCACCCCTCCGGGATCCGCTGGTCGGTGGACCCGCTGGACGGCACCACCAACTTCATCCGCGGCATCGTCTACTACTGCACGTCCGTGGCCGCCGCCGACGCCCAGGGCAACTGGCTCGTCGGCGCCGTCAACGCCCCCGCCCTGCGCCGCACCTACTTCGCCGTGCGCGGGGCCGGGGCGTGGGTCGAGGCGGACGGGGTGACCCGCCGGCTCGGGGGACCGGTCCCGGACCGGCCCGGCCGGCTCTACGGCACCGGCTTCCCCTTCGACGCCGAGCGCCGCGAGCGACAGCTCCCGGCGTTCGCGGCCACCATGCGCCAGTACTCGGACATGCGGCGCCTGGGCTCGGCGGCCCTGGATCTGTGCCTCGTCGCGGACGGCGCGCTCGACGGCTACGGCGAGCAGGGCCTGCACGAGCACGACTGGGCGGCCGGCGCGCTCATCGCCGAGGAGGCCGGAGCGCTCGTGGCCCGGCCGGACCTGCCCTCCCCGGCGGCGGGCGAGGTGCCGGCCGCCGACCGCCTCGCGGCCTGGATCACCGCACGCGAGCGCGGCATCCCGGGCTGAGCGCGGGCCGGGGCCCGGCCGGCCGCCTGTGTGAGATGGCTCTCGTAACTTGACCGAGACCAAAAAGTTGCCATAGCGTGACCTTTGAAGCGTTCTTCCCGAGGGCATGCCCTCCGCTTCCCGGAGCGCGAGCTCCGGACGCCGGCATTCTTCACGGGCCGGCACCCCTGCAGACCGCGAACGTGTGATACCTCACGTCGGGCCGAAAGGGGTAGCGCAACGAAAATCGTTACGCTATCGTGATAAACAGCTTCCCCGAGGATTCCTCCGGGGATCCGGTGTGCCTGGAGTCCGAATCCCGGCGCGCCACGACACCATGCTGGGTGCTGCCGTAACACCGCACGTCGTCTGAAGGGCAGACACCTGTAAGCACTTACCCACCAAAACCTTTCACGGGTAGACGACGGCGCGAAGACATCCGGGGACGGAAACGAGCGCAGGTGGCCCCAGGGAGCATCATGACCAACGCTTTCGCTGTTCGTCGCAACGTCCGTCGCGGTGCCGCCGCCCTGATCCTCGGCGGGACCGCCGTGGGCGCCATGGCCCTCCCGGCCAACGCCGCCCCGGCCTCCACCTGGGACGCCCTCGCCGAGTGCGAGTCCGGCGGCAACTGGAACACCGCCACCGGCAACGGCTTCTCCGGTGGCCTGCAGTTCACCCCCTCCACCTGGGCCGCCTTCGGCGGCCAGGGCGCCCCGCAGGACGCCTCCCGTGAGCAGCAGATCGCCGTGGCCGAGAACGTCCTCGACGGCCAGGGCTGGGGTGCATGGCCCGCCTGCTCCGCGAAGCTGGGCCTGTCCGGCTCCGCCGCTCCCTCCACCAACCCCATGGGCACCGCGTCCGTGACCCCGCAGTCCGTCGAGGCCCCGGCCCCGATCGAGGCCCCGGCCCCCGTGGCCGCCCCCGAGCCGGCCCCGGCCCCCGTTGCCGCCCCGGTCGAGGCCCCGGCCGCCGTCCAGGCCCCGGTCGTCGAGTACGTGGCCCCGGCCGCCTCCGTGGCCCCGGCCTCGGTCTCCGCCGAGTCCTACACCGTGGTCGCTGGCGACACCCTCGGTTCCATCGCCGACAAGCTCGGCATCGAGAACTGGGAGGACCTGTACGCCGCGAACGCGGACGTCATCGCCGATCCCAACCTGATCTTCCCGGGTCAGGTGCTGGACATCCCCGCCTGATCCCACAGGATCTCGCACTGCGCGGCCAGGCCGCGCGGCAGCACGCGAAAGGGCCCCTCCGTCCGGAGG
>NZ_JBHVDI010000208.1:0-5298 GCF_042802875.1 Kocuria sp. NPDC057446
CACCGGCAGGTGCGGGCCCCCGTCGCGCCGGGTCCGGGTCAGGACCCGGTGGCGAGCATTCCCAGCACCTCGTCGTGGAGCAGCCCGTTGGTGGCCAGCGCGTTGCCGCCGAAGGGGCCGGGCTCGCCCTCGAGGGAGGTGAACCGGCCACCCGCCTCCTCGACCACGGGCACGAGCGCGGCCATGTCGTGCAGGCTGAGCTCGGGCTCGCAGGCGATGTCCACCGCGCCCTCGGCGAGGAGGCAGTAGGACCAGAAGTCGCCGTAGGCCCGGGTCCGCCAGACCTCGTCGGTGAGCTCCAGGAAGCGGTCGCGCACACCGCGGTCCCGCCAACCGGTGAGCGAGGAGTAGGACAACGAGGCGTCGGACAGCCGCCCCACCTGGGAGACGTGGATGCGCTGGGCGTTGGCCAGGGACTTGCCCGTGAACGCGCCCCCACCGGCCGCCGCCCACCAGCGGCGGCCGAGCGCCGGCGCGGAGACCACGCCGACCACCGGCCGGCCCTCGTCGACGAGCGCGATGAGGGTGGCCCACACCGGCACCCCGCGGACGAAGTTCTTGGTGCCGTCGATGGGGTCCACGACCCACTGCCGGGCGCCGCTGCCGGTGGCGCCGTACTCCTCGCCGATCACGGCGTCCCGGTTGCGCGCGCGCCCCAGCTGGGTGCGGATGAGCTGCTCGGCCTCGCGGTCGGCGTCCGTCACGGGGGTGAGGTCGGGCTTGGTCTCCACCGTGAGGTCCTGGGCCTTGAACCGGCGCACGGTCAGGCGGTCCACGGCGTCGGCCAGGATGTGGGCGAGGCGGAGGTCGTCGGTGTAGTTGCTGGGGCTGCGCATTGGACCAACCTACCCCGAACCGGGGTCCCGGACCTGGTCGGACGGGAGTGGGCGGCGCACCGCCCGGCCGGTCACTGGACGCCGAGCTCCTTGTCCTCGCGGGCCTCCCCGGGTCGCTCCCCGGCCCCGAGCAGCCGGCGCAGCGAGGCCAGCCGGGACTCGCCCGCGTCCCCGGCCCGGCCCTGCGCCACCCAGGCGTCCAGGGCGCAGCCGGGGGACGTCCCCGTGTGCCGGCAGCCCTTGGGGCACTCGGCGATCGCCTCGGCGAGCTCGTCGAAGGACTCCACGATCCGGTCGTGGTCCACGTGCGCCAGGCCGAACGAGCGGATGCCGGGGGTGTCGATGATCCAGGACCCGGGGGAGGCGTCCTCGATCTTCAGGGCGAGGGCCGACGAGGACGTGTGCCGGCCCCGTCCGGTCACCGCGTTCACCCCGCCGGTGGCCCGGTCGGCGCCCGTGAGGGCGTTGACGAGGGTGGACTTGCCCACGCCGGAGTGGCCCAGCAGCACCGAGACGTGGCCGTCGAGGCGCTCGCGCAGGGCCTCGACGAGCGCGGGGTCGAGGGGCAGTGTGGTCCCGTCGTCGTCGGCCGGGACGTCGAGGGCGGGGCCCGAGACGAGCACGGGCAGCTCGAGCGCGGTGTAGTGGGAGATCAGCTCGGCCGGGTCCCGCAGGTCGGTCTTGGTGATGCACAGCAGCGGCTCGATGCCGGCGTCGTAGGCGGCCACGAGGGAGCGGTCGATGAACCCGGTGCGGGGCTCGGGGTTCGCGGCGGCCACGACCACCACGAGCTGGTCGGCGTTGGCGACCACGACCCGCTCGACCGGGTCGGTGTCGTCCGCGCTGCGCCGCAGGACGGTGGAGCGCTCCTCGATCCGCACGAGGCGGGCCAGGCTGTCCGGGGCGCCGCTGACGTCGCCGACGAGGCCCACGAGGTCGCCCGCGACCACCGGCTGCCGGCGCAGTTCGCGGGCCCGCACCGCCACGACCAGCCGCTCCCCGGGGGTGTCCTCCTCGAGGATCGCGGTGTAGCGGCCGCGGTCCACGGTGACGATGCGGCCGGTGACCGCGTCCTCGTGCGCCGGCCGCTCCTTGGTGCGCGGGCGGGAACCGGACTTGCTGGGACGGACGCGCACGTCCGACTCGTCCCAGTCGCGCCGGACGGAGTCCCTACGCGGCACGGCTCGGGCCCGTGAGCTCGGCCCACAGCCGGGGGAACTCGGGCAGGGTCTTGGCGGTGGTCGCGATGTTCTCGACCCGCACGTCCGGGACCACGAGGCCGATCACGGCCCCGGCGGTGGCCATGCGGTGGTCCTCGTAGCTGTGGAACGTCCCCCCGTGCAGGGGCGCCGGCCGGATCACCAGCCCGTCCTCGGTCTCCTCGGCGTCGCCGCCGAGCCGGTTGATCTCGGCGACGAGCGCCGCGAGCCGGTCGGTCTCGTGACCGCGCAGGTGGGCGATGCCGCGCAGCCGCGAGGGCGTGCCGGCGACCGCGCACACGGCCGCGACCGTGGGCGCGAGCTCCCCGGCCTCGCCGAGGTCGAGGTCCACCCCGCTCACGGTGTCCGGCCCCGTGACGGTGAACGTCCCGTCCGTGAGCTCGACCGCCGCGCCGAAGGCGGGCAGGATGTGCTTCCAGTGGTCACCGCCCTGGGTGGTGCGGTCCGGCCAGCGGGGCACCGAGACCCGTCCGCCGGTCACCACGGCCGCGGCCAGGAAGGGACCGGCGTTGGAGAGGTCCTGCTCGATGGTCACGTCGAAGGCGCGCACCGGCCCGGGGGCCACCCGCCACCGGTCGGGCTCGGAGTCGTCCACGGCGACCCCGAGCCCGCGCAGGACCTCCACGGTCATCTCGACGTGCGGCATGGACGGCACGCCCCGCCCCGAGCCGTCGGCGCTGCGGTGGCGGAGCAGGAGCCCGTCGTCGAAGCGGGCGCCCGCCAGCAGCAGGGCGGAGACGAACTGGCTCGAGCCGGTGGCGTCGATCTCCAGCTCCCCGCCGCGGACGCCGCCGGTGCCGTGCACCGTGAAGGGCAGCCGGCCCCGGCCGTCGTCCTCGACGCGCAGGCCGAGCCCGCGCAGCGCCTCGATCACCGGACCCATCGGGCGCACCCGGGCGCCCGGGTCGCCGTCGAAGGTGACGGCGCGCCGTGCGAGGGCCGCGACGGGCGGCACGAAGCGCATCACGGTCCCGGCCAGCCCGCACTCGACCGTGACCGGTTCCGTGGCGTCCCACGGGGCGGGCTCGACGACCAGGTCGGGGCCGAAGCCGCCGTTCCCTGCCACCTCCTCGACCCGGGCCCCCAGCGCGCGCAGGGCCTCGACCATGAGCCGGGAGTCGCGGGAGTGCAGGGGCGAGCGCAACCGGCACGGGCCGTCCGCCAGGGCGGCGAGCAGCAGGTACCGGTTGGTGAGGGACTTCGAGCCCGGCACCGTCAGCTCGGCGGCGACGGGCCGGGCACCGACGAACGGGGCCGGCCACAGCTCGTGCTGCGGGGCCGGCTCCACGGCGTCGGGACGGGCGGCGGGGGAGGAGGACTCCGACGGCATCACGACAGGCGGACCGTGGCCTAGCCCTGCTTGACGGCGTGCTGGAGGGCCTTCTCGGCCTTGGCGACCTGCTTCTGGGTGTCCTTGCCCAGCTTGGAGGCGTTCTTGCGGACGTCCCCGGCGAGGTGCTCGGCACGCCACAGCAGGGACGGGTTGCCCTCGGTGTCCACGGCGGCGAGCATGACGGCGCCCACCAGTGAGGAGTTCTTGAAGGCGGTGCTGCGCCGTGCGGCCTTCTCCTCCGGGGAGCCCGCCTCCGCGGCGCGGTAGTCCGCGTAGGCGTTGAGCGCGGTGGTGGTGACGAGCACACCGGCCGACAGGCGGGGCAGCTTGCCCAGCCCGAAGAGCACGGCGGCGCCGACCTGCGCCGCGGCCAGGCCCTGGGCCACCACGGCCTGGTTCTGCAGCGCGGGCCCGACCTGGGGGAAGGCCTTCGTGGCGGCGGAGATGGCCGGGGCCAGGTGCTGGGCGGCCTGGGACGAGTTGCGGAAGCTCTCCACCCCGTTGGCGACGTAACCGGTGGCCAGCAGCGGACGGGCGATGCGACGGACGATGCTCATGGGTTCCTCCTCGGCGGCAGACGGTACCGCGGGGCTGTGTCGGACGGGTCTGGATCGGCGGACGGCGCCGCTCGTCCCATCCTAGCCACGGGGAGGGCGCCTGGGGCGGGCGCGCGGATCCCGCGGCGGGAATAGGCGTGCCGGTGTCACCCGTTGTGCAGGACAGCGACCGGCCCGCCAGCGGCGGGCCACCACGACGATCCAGCACCACGGTCCGGTACCACGGTCCGGCGAGCGGACCCGCACGGCCGGGGGAGAGGAGCAGCCATCACCGCCCCCACGAGCGTCCTCGAGCCGGCCACGGTCCGCGCGCGCATCCCCGTAGACTGGTCCGTGATGAACGAGCAGAACCAGCAGGGGGCCGCCCCCCAGCGCACCGAGCCGCCCGTCGACGTCGAGACCGAGACCCCCGAGGCCCGGAAGGCGCGCTTCGAGCAGGACGCCATGGAGTACGTGGACCAGCTCTACGCCGCCGCCCTGCGCATGGCTCGCAACCCGGCCGACGCCGAGGACCTCGTGCAGGAGGCCTACACCAAGGCCTTCTCGGCGTTCCACCAGTACAAGCCCGGCACGAACCTCAAGGCCTGGTTGTACCGGATCCTCACGAACACGTACATCAACCTCTACCGCAAGCGGCAGCGCGAGCCGCTGCAGGCGAACACCGACACCGTCGAGGACTGGCAGCTGCACCGCGCCGAGTCCCACACGTCCTCGGGACTGCGCTCCGCGGAGGTCGAGGCGCTGGACCACCTGCCGGACAGCGACGTCAAGCGCGCCCTGCAGGAGCTGCCGGAGGAGTTCCGGCTGGCGGTGTACTTCTCCGACGTGGAGGGCTTCGCCTACAAGGAGATCTCCGAGATCATGGACACGCCGATCGGGACGGTGATGTCCCGCCTGCACCGCGGGCGGAAGCTGCTGCGCGAGAAGCTCGCCGACTACGCCGCCGAGCGCGGCTTCGACACGTCCAGGGTGACCGGCGACAAGAAGAAGGAAAAGGACAAGTAGACATGGCCGACTGCGAGAGCCTCGGATGCTGCACGGACGAGAGGATCCGCCTGATCTACGAGTACCTCGACGGGGTGCTCCCGGCGGAGGACCTCGACGAGATCCACGGCCACCTCCTCGAGTGCCGGGAGTGCGCCCGCGAGTACGACCTGGAGTGCGTGATCCGCTCCGTGGTCCGGCGCTCCTGCGCGGAGACGGCGCCCGCCGACCTGCGGGTCTCCATCCTCGCCCGGCTGCACGGGGAGCGTCGGGACCCACCGGCGGCCTGAGCTCCCGGTCGCCCCGGCGCCGCGGCGGCACGGGGGCGACCCCGGCACACGGAAGGGCCCCGGACCGCAGATGCGGTC
>NZ_JBHVDI010000209.1:0-5258 GCF_042802875.1 Kocuria sp. NPDC057446
GCCGGGCGGCCCCGCCCCGGCGGTCACTCGTCCTGGTAGCCGTTGTTGTCCTCGAAGTCGGCGTCGACGGCCCGTGCGGCGCGGTCGAGCTCCTCCTGCGGGTCCGCCCCGCCCCAGATCGCCGCGAGGGCGCTGCCGTAGGAGCTCGTGACCGTGGGGTACCCGGGGGTGATGGGCCGCGCCACCGCGATGCAGTCCTCGGTGACCTCCTCGGAGCTGCAGGCCGAGGCCAGGTTGGACGCGAACAGCTCCAGCGGGCCGCCCTCGCCGTAGAGCTCGCTGCCCTCGAGCGCGCTCGTGCTGCCGGGCACCGCCGCGTTGGCCTCGACCATCCTCGCGATGCTCTCGTCCGAGTGCAGGAAGTCGAGGAAGGCGCCGGCCGCGTCCTGGTCCCCGCCGGCCGCCGGCGTCACGCCCCACTGCCAGGAGCCGTGGCCCGCCTTGGTGCCGCTGCCGAGGTCCGGCAAGGGCATCAGGACCAGGTCCTCGCCGAGGGCCTCGCTGAAGGTGGGGTACATCCAGTTGCCCGTCCAGGTCAGGGCGACGTCCCCGTCCGGGAAGGCGGTGCCGCTGGTGTTCGGGTCGGTGTGCTCCTTCCAGGAGGCCCACTCCTCGAGCGCCTCGACGTTCTCGGCGCTGTTGAGCACCCCGTCCGCCGCGCCGTCCCGGAGGAGCGTGCCGCCGTTGGACCACAGGACCGGGGTGGTGGTGAAGGTGCCCCACTCGGCGGCGAAGCCGTTGGCCTCGCCCAGGTCGATGGCGTTGCCCGACGGGCTGACCTCCGCCAGCTTCTGCAGGTTCTGCTCGAACTCCTCGGCCGTCCACGCCTCGTCGGCGGTGGCGGGGGCCTCCACACCCGCGGCGTCGAGGAGCTGCCGGTTGCCCCACAGCCCGAGACCGACGTCGAACATGCCGACGGCGTAGGTCTGGTCCCGGTAGCTGCCGCTCTCCCGCACGCCCTCGATCCGGTTGTCGAGGGTCTCCTGCGACACCACGTCGTCGAGGGGCACCAGCTTGCGGTCGTAGACGAAGGACGCCATCGTCGGGGCGTCCATCTCCATCACGTCGGGCAGGTCCTCCGCGGCGGTCGCCTGGACCGTGCTGGTGTAGTCGGCCTCCGGGATGAGGGTCAGCTCCACGCTGACGTCCTCCTGCGACTCGTTGTACTCGGCCACGAGCGCCTCGAGCGCCTCGGCCTCGGCGGACTGGCCGCTGTGGGCCCAGACCTGCACCACGCCGTCACCCTCCGCGCTGCCGCTCGCGCCCTCGCCGCCGCCGCAGGCGGACAGCACCATGGCCATCGACAGGCCGGTTCCCAGCGCCACGGCCCGCGACCGGCGCCTCGTTCGTGCACTCATCAGCAGTACCCCTTCTCTCCGTCGCGCTGTTCGCCATCGTCACAGCACTCATCCCCCCCAGCTTGGACTAGACCAATTTGTGTGTCAATGCTCACACGCCGCGGGACACCGCCCCCGGGCCGGGCGGCGCGGCCGATATGCTGGCCCGATGAGCGCGGAGCCGTGGACCGTCCCGAAGTACTACCTGCTCAAGGAGCAGCTCCGGGCGCTCGTCCGGGACGCGGCCCCCGGCACGCTCATCCCCACGGAGCGGGCGCTCGCCGAGCAGTACGCCACCTCCCGGACCACGGTCCGCCAGGCCATCGGCGAGCTGGTGGCGGAAGGGGTGCTGGGCCGGGCCCAGGGACGCGGGACCTTCGTGGCCCCGCCGCGGTTCACCTACGTCCGCCAGCTCACCTCCTTCAGCGACGACGCCGACGCCCAGGGCCTCGAGAGCTCCTCCGAGGTCCTCGATGTGAGTCGCACGGCCGCCGACGACGACGCCGCGGCCCGGCTGCGCGTCGCCCCCGGCACCGAGCTCGCGCGGGTGGAGCGGATCCGGCTCATCAACGGCGAGCCGCTGGCCCACGAGATCGCCCTGCTCACCGGGGCGCTGCCGGACCTGGCGGAGCACCTGGCCCGGAGCGGGTCCCTGTACACCGCGCTGCGCCAGGACTACGGGATCGACATCGTCGAGGCGGAGGACACCGTGGAGACCCGGCTCGCGGGCCCCGACGACGTCCGGCTCCTGGGCATCGAGATGGGGGCTCCGCTCCTGCTGATCCACCGGCTCGGGTTCACCGCGGACGACTCGCCCGTGGAGTGGACCCGATCGGTGTTCCGCGGGGACCGGTTCCGCTTCCTGGCCCGCATGCGGGACCCGCGGCGCTGACCCGCGGCGCTGACCCGCGGCGCTCCCGCCGCGCTCCTCCCCCCGTGGCGGGGACGTGCGCGGGGGTTCGGCGGCAGAATGGGGTGCAGACCGTCGTCCCCGACCGCCCCGGAGGCCTCCATGACCACGCTGCACGACTTCACCGCCACGACCCTCGACGGGCGCGAGCAGCCACTGTCCGAGTACGCCGGGAAGGTGGTGCTCGTGGTCAACACCGCGAGCGACTGCGGGTTCACGCCGCAGTACGAGGGCCTCGAGCAGCTGTGGCGGAACTTCCGGCCGGACGGCCTCGTGGTCCTGGGCTTCCCCTGCAACCAGTTCGGGCACCAGGAGCCGGGCTCCGAGGAGGAGATCGCCGACTTCTGCAGCCGCAACTACGGTGTCACGTTCCCGATGTTCGAGAAGGTCGACGTCAACGGCCCCGACGCCCACCCGCTGTGGTCCTGGCTGCGCGAGGAGCGCGGCGGGATCATGGGCGACGCCATCAAGTGGAACTTCACCAAGTTCCTCGTGGGCCGGGACGGGCGCGTCATCCGCCGCTTCGCCCCCAAGACCTCGCCGGCGCAGCTCGCCGGCAGCATCGAGTCGGCGCTGGCCCACGGCGAGGAGCCTGCCGGGGAGGATGCCGCCGGGGACACCGCCGGACCGCGCTGAGCCGGGCCGGCGGCGCGTCAGCGGCGGGCCATCTCCCGGAGCACGGCCGCGAGGGCGGCCAGGCCCCGCTCCAGCTCGTCGTCGGTGATCACCAGCGGCGGGCTCAGCCGGATGGTGGAGCCGTGGGTGTCCTTGGCGAGGATCCCGTGCGCCGCCAGCCGTTCGCAGCACTCCCGGCCGGTGCCGAGCCGCGGATCGATGTCGACCCCGGCCCACAGGCCGCGGCCCCGCACCTCGGCCAGGCCCAGCGGCGCCAGCTCCGCCAGACCGGCGTGCAGCTTCTCCCCCATGACCCGCGCCCGCTGCTGGGGCTCACCGGTGGCGAGGAGGGCGACGACGGCGCGGCCCACGGCGCCGGCCAGCGGATTGCCGCCGAAGGTGCTGCCGTGCTGGCCGGGCCGCAGCACCGACAGGACGTCCGCGCGGCCCACCACCGCGGACACCGGCAGGACGCCCCCGCCCAGGGCCTTGCCGAGCAGGTAGAGGTCCGCCTCGACGCCCTCGTGCTCGCACGCCAGCGTCCGGCCGGTGCGCCCCAGCCCGGACTGGATCTCGTCCGCGACCAGCAGGACGCCGTGCTCGGCCGTGCACCGCCGCACGCCCGGCAGATATCCCGGCGGCGGCACGATCACGCCGGCCTCGCCCTGGACGGGCTCCAGCAGGACGGCGACCGTGTCCTCGGTGACCGCGGCCTCGAGGGCGGCGAGGTCCCCGAACGGGACGGTCACGAAGCCCGGCGTGTAGGGGCCGTAGTTGCGGTGCGCCTCGTCGTCGTCGGAGAAGCTGATGACCGTGGTGGTGCGGCCGTGGAAGTTGCCCGCGGCCACCACGATCTGCGCGCGGCCCGGGGCCACCCCCTTGCGCTCGTAGCCCCACTTGCGGACCACCTTGATCGCCGACTCCACGGCCTCGGCGCCGGTGTTCATCGGCAGCATCATGTCCTGGCCGAGCAGGGTGCACAGGTCCCGGGCGAAGGGGCCGAGCTGGTCGTTGTGGACCGCGCGGCTGGTCAGCGTCACCCGCTCCAGCTGTGCCCGGGCCGCCCGGAGGACCGCCGGGTGGCCGTGGCCGAAGTTCAGCGCCGAGTAGCCGGCGAGGAAGTCGAGGTACTCCCGGCCCTCCACGTCCGTGACGGTCGTGCCCTGGGCCCGGGCCACCACCACGTCCAGCGGGGAGTACGTCCGGGCGGTGTAGCGCTCGGCGGTCTCCACGAGCTCCCCCGGCCTCGTGCCGCGCCCTGCCGTGGCCGCGGGGTCGTCGAACTGCGTCGGGGCGTGGTTCATGGGGTTTCTCCCGGTTCCTCGCTGGTGTTGGCTGGAGCGTGTGCGGTCCAGCCCATCACGTACAACGCCGCCGGGCCCGCATTCCAGTCCCGTCCCCGCGCCGCGCGGCCCGTCCGCCCCGCTCCCGAACCGCTCCCGACCCCGATCCCCGTCCCGATGCCCATCCCGATGCCCATCCCGATGCCCAGGAGGAACCGTGTTCCCCGACTTCACCGCCCACGACGTCCCCGTGGCCGACGGCACGATCCACGCCCGCACGGGCGGCGACGGCCCGCCCGTGCTCCTGCTGCACGGCTTCCCGCAGACCCACGCCATGTGGCACCTGCTCGCCCCCGTGCTGGCCGAGGAGTTCACCGTGGTCGCGGCCGACCTGCGCGGCTACGGCCGCTCGCGCACGAGCAGCGAGGACTACACCTTCCGCGCGATGGCCGCCGACCAGGTGCAGCTCATGCAGGCCCTGGGCCACGACCGGTTCTCCGTCGTCGGCCACGACCGCGGCGCCCGGACCGCCCACCGGATGGCGCTCGACGCCCCCGCGGCGGTGGCGTCCGTGGCCCTGCTGGACATCCTGCCCACCCTGGAGGTGTGGCGGTCGATGGACGCGTGGCTGGCCCGGCAGTACTACCACTGGGCGTTCCTCGCCCAGGGTGAGGGGCTGCCGCAGACGCTGATCGGCCACGATCCCGTCTACTTCGTGCGCCGGACGCTCCAGGGGCTCAGCGGCACGCAGGTCCCGTTCGACCCGGCGGCGACCGCCGCCTACGAGGACGCGGCGAAGGACCCCGCCGTGGTCGACGCCTGGTGCCGCGACTACCGCGCGGCCGCCGGCCCGGACGTGGAGATCGACGAGGCGGACGAGCACGAGCAGCGGGACCTGCCCGCCCTCGTCCTCTGGGGCTCGCGGGGACGGGTCGGCGCGCGGGAGGACCCGCTCGCCCTGTGGCGGCGGCAGTTCCCCCGGGCGGCGGGGCACGCCCTGGACGCCGGCCACTTCCTCGCCGAGGAGCGGCCCGAGGAGGTCGCCGCGGCGATCCTGGCGCACCTGCGCGCGGTGCGGGCGTAGCCGCGGCCCCGGCACGGTGGGTCCGTGCC
>NZ_JBHVDI010000210.1:0-5219 GCF_042802875.1 Kocuria sp. NPDC057446
CCTCCCCGGGGTGGGAGGACCGGCGGGCCGGAGTGCTACTCGCCGGAGAAGGCCGTGGCGAACATGTCGGGGATGTTCATCGCGATCTGGAAGCCGACCACGATGGCGATGATGCCGAGGATCACCAGCAGCGCGGTCTGCCACCACTTGTTCACGGCGTAGTCGGCCATGAACTTCTTGCTCCCGGTGAGCACAAGGATGCCGACGACGATGAACGGCAGGCTCAGGACCGTGGAGACACTGGTGCCCACGATGTTCAAGGCGATCAGGTTCGGTGCCGCGGGCAGGGAGGCAATCAGCGGCAGGACGATGAAACCGATGATCTGGATCTTCTTGAACAGCGGGTCCTGCTCGTCCTTGCCGCCCAGGTACTGCTTGCCCTTGCGGGTGCTGAGGTGGAGTCCGTTGATGGCCAGCTGGGCGAAACCGCGGGACTGGGGCGGGAAGCTGGTCATGGCAGCCAGGAAGATGCACATCCACAGCAGGATGGGGCCAATGGGGCCGACGGCGATGCTCATCATCTGGGACAGATCGCCTTCGGTGTTGATGACGAAGCCGGGGTTGTCGCGGGAGAACTCGGCGGCGACGATCCAGAACAGCAGGTTGATCACCAGCAGCGGCGCCATGCCGGCGACGAGGTCGAGCTGCTGGATGCGACGGTAGCGCGGGCCCACCCAGCCCTTGTCCTTCATGAAACCGGAGTAGAGCATGTTGGGCATGTTGCCGGCGATGGTGCCGATGGTCGCGCTGGCGATCACGATGGGGGCGAAGGCGCTGTCCACCGAGTTCGGAGGCATCTCGAAGGCCATGCCGCGGAAGAAGCCGCCCACGTCGAAGTGGCCCAGCTGGATGAGCGCGTAGAGGAAGGCAAGGATCATGGCCACCGAGGCGAAGCGGGCGAAGTACTCGAGGATCACGAAGGACCGCTTGCGGGTGACCATGAACAGGGTCAGCCCCATCACGACCAGGGCGCACACGAAGTTCCCCCAGGAACCGCCCCAGCTGCCGCCGGTCAGCTGGTAGAGGCCGATGGCGGAGGCCTTGAGGAAGGTGGCCTGGGTGACGAAGCCGGCGATGAGCACGACGACGGCCATAAGGCCGGGCAGCCAGGGCAGAATGCGCTTGAAGCCCTCGAGGATCTGGGTGTCCCCGAACCGGTTCATCAGCGTGTACTTGGCGATCGCGGAGATGATGAACGTGCGGGCGATCAGCGAGAGCACCAGCGTCCACAGCAGGGCGTAGCCGTAGTTGGCTCCCGAGACCGAGGAGCTGACCAGGTCGCCGGTGCCTAGGAAAGTCATGGCCAGCACCAGGCCCGGGCCCAGCGAGGTGACCAGGCCGAGGCCCCGGGGGATCGGTTGCTGCTCGGGATACTGCTGCGTCGTCTTCGGCACGGGGAGTGATGTGGTCGACATGGTCTGCCTCCTTGGGGAACGACACCGCGTGCCGGCGCGGCCGGACGCCGCCGCACGGGTGCTTTCAGATGGTGCGCGACCAGGCCATGTCGACGTGATGCCGGTCACCTGTCTGCGCGATCTGAGTAGAATGCTGACACATCTGCGTGATTCACGCAACACCATGACGTGATAAGGACCACGGTGATACTTCCAGCCTCTGGTCGCCAAGTCCGCTGGATGCCCGAAGAACACGCAGAATGCGCGGGTATTGCCGCGCAAGAACCCGGCCGACGAACCCGGAATGCTGGAGTATCCTTCGCCACCAATTGCGCGAAGTGCGCAGTAGTGCCAGGGTGGTATCGACCACGGCACTGTGCCGCGCCCCTATCCCTGTGACC
The DNA here is from genome assembly GCF_042802875.1 of Kocuria sp. NPDC057446. NCBI lineage: Bacteria > Bacillati > Actinomycetota > Actinomycetes > Micrococcales > Micrococcaceae > Kocuria > Kocuria sp. NPDC057446. Next base: position 1,796 of record NZ_JBHVDI010000210.1, read on the forward strand.
AAAAGGTGACTGATGCCCGGCATGGAGCTCTTGCTCGTCGCACTCGTGGTGGCCGTGGCCTCCTGTCTGCAGGGGGCCATCGGCTTCGGTCTCGGCCTCCTGGCGGCCCCGGTGATCGCCCTGATAGATCCGACTCTGCTGCCCGGGTCCATCGTGCTCCTCGCTGCCGTCCTCACCGTTTTCGGCGTACTGCGGGACCGCGCCGCGGTCGACCTCAAGGGCACGGGCTGGGCCCTCCTCGGCCGGATCCCGGGCACAGTGGCCGGAGCCCTGCTGGTGGCCGCCCTGGCCCCGAGGATTCTGGCTCTCATCCTTGCGGGCACGGTGCTGCTCGCTGTGCTGCTCAGCGTGTGTGGCTGGCAGCCGCAACCCCGGCCGGCCGCGGTCGCCGCCGCGGGGGCGGCCTCCGGCCTCCTGGGAACCACCACGTCCATCGGTGGCCCACCCATGGCCCTCGTCTGGCACGGCACCTCGCGAGCCCGGATGCGCGGCACCATGAGCGCGTTCTTCCTCGTCGGGGCCCTCATGTCGCTGGCCGCGCTCACGGCCGTCGGATCAATCGACCGGCGCACACTGGAGTTCGCGGCGATCCTGGCCCCCGCCATGCTCCTCGGCTTCGCGGCATCCGGATGGGTCAACAGACGACTCAACCGGCAACTCGTGCGCAGAGCAGGGCTGGTGGCATCGGCAATAGGCGCCGGACTAGTCATCATCCAGGCAATCTGAGGACACCGGGGGCGTCGGAAAATAGCGCGTCCAGGGTCCACCACAGAGCAAATACCTCAGCAGAGGCTCGGTAGATGGCCCACAATCAACCACTGCTTTACATATGGCCGACTACCGGACACTGCCCCGGGAAAGACGTTGCTGTAGGCGTTGCCTTTCGGTGGACCGCCGGGGACGGGGCTCAACGGTGCGGGACGAGCTCCTTGCTGAATACCGTGCCACCGAGGCCGTCGCGCAGACTCACGGTCAAAACGTCGTCCTCGTCCAGTTGCACGTGGCCGAAGAACTGGAAGCGTCCGTCGCGTGGGGAGCCGGCGGTGGGTCCGGCCTTGGCGAAAACCTGTTCCGGGCCGAAGGTGCCGTCCAGCTCGTTCGGGCCGAAGGTGCCAGCGTTGATCGGGCCGGCCACGAACTCCCAGAACTCGTCGAAGTCGGTGAACGCCGCCCGCTCGGGCGAGTAGTGGTGCGCAGCACAGTAGTGGACGTCCGCGGTCACCCACACGACGTTGCGCACGCCGGCGTCCTTGAAGGCCTTGAGCACCCGGGCCAGCTCGAGCTCTCGGCCCAGCGGGGCCCCGTCGTCGGCGTTGCTGATCGACTCCTGCGCCTTCCCGTCCGGGACGATCACCCCCAAGGGGAGGTCCGCGGCGATCACTTACCAGGTGGCGCGCGAGGACCTCACGCCGTCGATGAGCCACTGCACCTGCTCCTCACCGAGCAGGGGCGTGGCGTGCGGCTCCAGACCGTCCGTGTTTCTGCCCTTGAAGGTGCGCATGTCGAGGCAGAAGACGTCCAGCTGCGGGCCGCGCTCGAGTCGGCGGTAGATGCGCTGGTCCTCGAAGCCCGTGGTGCCCGGGCGCAGGGCACGGGCCTCGCCGAGGGGTTGGTACTCCTGCCAGGCCCGGCGCCCGCGGGCGGCCAGGGTGTTGACGTCGCGCACGGTGTAGCGCTCATCTTCGAGGATCTCCCCGGCCCACCAGTTGTTGGTGGTCTCGTGGTCGTCCCACTGGGCCACCACGGGCACGTCGGCGTACAGCGCCCGCACATTGTCGTCCATGAGGTTGTACCGGTGGCGGGCCCGGTACTCCTCCTGGGTCTCGGCGACCTTGGTGACGCCTTCGGTGACCAGGTTGCGCCAGATACGGCCGTCCGCTTCGGTGACTTCCGCCTGGATCGGGCCGTCGGCGTAGATCGTGTCCCCGGAGTGGATGAAGAAGTCCGGGTCCGCATCGTGCATCGCCCGGTAGGTGTACATCCCGCCCAGGTCGGGGTTGATACCCCAACCCTGTCCGGCCGTGTCACCCGTCCACACGAAGGACTGGCTGCGGCTGCCGGCGCCGTGCCCGTGTCCGCCGGAATTTCCCCTCCCGCGGCCGCCCGGTGCGGTCCGGAAGGTGCCGTGGTGGACGTCGGAGAGCACGCCCTCCTCGTCCTCGAAACGCACCTCGAGGGCGAAGCGCGTGCCCGAAGGCAGATCCGTGGCCCCGATCTTGACGGTGTGGTCGGTCGCCTCGCTCACCCACCCGGAGGTCAGGGTCCGTTCGAAGCCGCCGCGGCCGCGGGTGGGCGCGCCCTCGGCGTCCACGGCGCGCAGCCGCGCCACCATGCGGCCGGTGCCGTCCGTGCGGGACCACAGGATCGCCGAGGAGGACGTCACGTCGCCGGTGGCGATGCCGCTGGGCAGGTGCAGACGCCGGCGCACCAGCGCCGGGGACGACGTGCGGGCCGGCAGCACGGGGCCGGCGGCAGAGGCCGCGGTCTTGCCGGCGACGGTCAGAGCGGAGGCCGCGAGGGAGCCCTGGAGCAGACCGCGGCGGGAGAAGGTAGCCATGGGTCGATCCTCCGCCCCATGGTTGACCTGGGGCTGAACGGTCGGCGACATTCCGTCGACCGGCCGGTGAGCGCCCTGCTGCCGGAGGCCGGTCACCGGATCAGCCGTGTGGTCACCATGCAGGACGCCACTGTTCTGTGCATCGACCGCACCTCCCGTCCGACCGGCGCGGCTCGACCACCGCGGTGTCGCGGTGGGGGGTTCTCATGGGGCCCCACCGGTTGTTCTCTGGCGGGACAGCGTGGGCCCGGGGCACGTCCGGGGTCGTACCTCCGAGCCTCTACGGAGCCGGTTTCAGACCTGCACCCCCGGGATGTCTCCCCGGGGGTGCAGAGTCTTGGAGCTGGTGGGTGGTTGGTGATGAGATCCTGGCTCAGTTCGCGAAGACGTCCTGCAGCGTGTCCTCGTCGGTCCACAGTGCGACGGAGTCGCCGCCGTTGTTGAGCACGGCACCCGTGCCGCCGTTGTAGTACGCGTCCTCGGTGTTCGTCCCGGGTCCGGTGTAGATGCGCAGTTGCGCGCCGGGGGCCAGCTGGTAGCCCTCACCCACGACCAGGACGTTGTTGGCGGCGTCGCGCAGAATCCAGCCGCTGACGTCCACGGTGCGGGTGCCGGTGTTGGTGAGCACCACGTGTTCCCCGGTCTCGGGCTGGACGTCGTTGCCCGGAACGTCGTTGACGGAGTCGGTGATCTCCACGCCGTGGTCGGCGGGGTAGGGGTTTTGCCCGTCGAGGTAGCGGTCGGTCTGGATCGGGAAGTCCCCGGTGATCAGGTCGACGCCGAGGTCGATGACGTGCTGCACGGCCTCGGGGGAGTTCACGGTGTAGACGCCCAGGTCCAGGCCGGCGGCGTCGACACGGGCGACGC
>NZ_JBHVDI010000211.1:0-5088 GCF_042802875.1 Kocuria sp. NPDC057446
GCACTTCTCCGGGCGCCGGGGACCTCGTCTGCCCTGACGCACCGGCCGCCCCGGATCCCTGCCCGACCCGGGTTCTCCGTCCGGCCCGGGATCCACTCCCGCCCGGGCGGATGTGCCACTGCGCCCCGGTCGCGGGACAATGGACGCGACGGAGCAGGAGCACGGAGCGACGAGAGGACGGTACGCCATGGACGAGGAGATCCGGCTGAGCGGGGCGGACCACCCGCACGTGCAGATCCCCCGGCTCGGGGAGCTCGATGCGATCTGGGCGCGCCGGATCGTGCTGGCCGTCGTGGCGAGCCTGGTGGTCGGGCTGATGGGCGGGATCGCGGCCGCGCTCCTGCTGGGCGACGGGCGGCTGCTGAGCCCCGCGCAGTGGGGGCTCGTGGTGGGCGGGGCGGCCCTGCTCGTCAGCGGCATCATCCTCTCGCTCACCCGGGCGGACGACGCGCCCCGCAACGACCTCATGGACGCCCGGGCCCGGGCGAGCAAGGGGCTGCGGACCTCCGTGCGCCGCGGGGCCGTTCCGCGGGACCCGGTGCTGCGCGAGATGCAGGACTACATGGCGGTGGAGATGGTGCAGTACGCCTGGCCGATCCTGCTGACCGTCCCGGGCATGGCGCTCGTGGTGTGGGCGCTGTTCGTGCCGGTCCCGGCCGTGCTGGTGGCGCTGCTGCTCGTGCTGGTGTGGGCCGTGGTCCGGGTCAACGGGACCGTGGTGGGCCGGCGCTACTACAAGCTGCGGGGCCTGCTCTGAGCGGGCGCCGCGGCCGCGTGCGGCCCCGGAGGGCGGGCTCGGCGGGCCGGCCCCGCGGAACGGGCCCGGCGGGACGTCAGCGCCGCGGAAGGCGGACGAGCTCCACGTCGGTGAGCAGTCCGTCGTCGGCGACCGCCGTCAGATAGGTGCAGTACGGCTGGCGCCGCCGGTCCGTGGGGGAGCCGGGGTTGAGCAGCCGCATCCCGGCCGGGGTGGTGCTGTCCCACGGGATGTGGCTGTGGCCGAAGACGAGGACGTCGAGGCCGGGGAACGCCCGGTCCATGCGGGCCTCCCGCCCGGCGGCGGCACCGGTCTCGTGGACCATGCCGAAGCGCACGCCCCCGAGCGTCTCGCGGGCCACCTCGGGCAGCCGCTCGCGCAGCTCCGGCCCGTCGTTGTTGCCCCACACGCCCACGAGGCGGGCGGCCCGGTCCTCGAGCCGGTCGAGGGTCGCGAGGTCGATCCAGTCTCCCGCGTGCAGCACCACCTCGGCGTCGTCGACCGCTCGCCAGACGGCGGCGGGCAGGTCGCGGGCGCGCTGGGGGACGTGCGTGTCGGCGAGCAGGAGGAGTCGGACCATGTCGATCAGCCTCGCACAGGGACCGGCCGGCCGTCGCGGCGGATCCGGTCCCGGGCGCGCGAGCCCAGCCGGACGGCGCCGAAGAGGACGATCACGGCCAGGCCGAGGACGTTGACGTCGACGGCCGCGACGAGGGCGAGCGCGCCGCCGCTCGGCCGCACGAGCTCGGCGAGCACGGACAGCAGGCCGGCCCGCCGATCACGAAGGCCTCCATCCCCAGGCTCAGCAGCAGCACGGAGACGTGGACCACCGAGGAGTGGCCCAGCGAGCCCCAGCCCGCGAGGTGCAGGAGGACGACCGCGGCACCGATCGCGGTGACGCTGCGCCGTCCGGAAGCGGACGGCAGGGCTGTGGGGGAGCTGCGCACGGCGGGCCTTGCGCTGGGGTGGGGCGGGCTGCGGGGAGGGGCCGCGCGGCCGGGTGCGCACCCGGCCCCGCGGAGGCGTCAGCTCTCGAGCGGGACGCCGGCCTCCTCCGCGTCGGCGAACAGGGCGTCGATGTGCACCAGGTCCTTGCCGGCGCGCTCGAGCAGGGACGCGGCGACCCCGGAGCGGTAGCCGGAGCCGCAGTGCACCCACAGCTTCCCGGCGGGGACCTCGTCCGTCCGGGGCGGCAGCTCGTGCAGCGGAACGTTGACCGCTCCGGCGATGTGGGAGTCCTCGTACTCGTCCACCCGGCGCACGTCCAGGACGGTCTCGTCGTCGGGGCGCCCCTCGAGCATGCCTCGCCGGTCCACGCGCGGGCAGGAGGAGCGGGCCGCCCCCGGGGGCGAGCTCCACCGGGTCCTCGCCCAGCGCCGGGTCGGGGGAGTCGATGCCGATCCGCGACAGGTCGCGGATCGCGTTCTCGACGTCCTCGCGGGAGCCCACGAGAGTCGGCTGCCGGTCGTAGGGGAAGACCCAGCCCAGGAACGCGGTGACACCCGACCCGTCGCCGTACTCGAAGCTGATGGTGCCCTCGAGGTGATCGGCGGCGTAGGCCACGCGGTGGCGCAGGTCCACGACCCACTCCCCGTCCTCGAGCCGGGCCGTGAGCTCGGCCGGGTCCAGGGGAGCCGGGCACGGAGAGGTCCGGCTCGGTGGGCCCGGCCGCGTGGGCCGGGCCCATGTGCACGTAGTAGTTCGGGTAGGCGGTGAGGTTGGCGATCAGCTCGGCGACGAAGTGCTCCTCGTCGGTGAGGGGGGTGCGCTCGAAGGAGACGTCGTCGGCGGCGTTGACGAGGTAGGCCGCCCCGTGCTTGCGGGCGGAGAGGCAGCCGCCGGTGAGGTAGTCGTTGTGGATGTGCGTCTCGGCCACGTGCGTGAGCTGCACCCCGGCCCGCGCCACGGCGGCCTCGAGGCGGTCGATGTCGTGCTGGGCGTCGATGACGAGGGCGACCTCGCCGTCGTGCACGAGGTCGCTGCGGTCCCCGAGCTGGGGGGTGTCGATGACGGTGACGTCCATGCTGGGTCCCTCCTGGTGGTGCCCTGCGGCGCGCCGCGGGGCGTGGTGACGGTCTCGAGGGGTGCCGGCAGGAGTGTCGCAGAGGGGCGGGCGACGAGGGAAGCGGTGCCCCGGGCGCGCCCGCCGCGACTCAGACCTGCTGTTCGGTCTCCTGCTCGGCCTGCTGCCGGGCGAGTTCGGCACGGACCTGGGCCATGTCGAGGTCCCCGACCGCGGTGATGACCTGCTCGAGCCCGGTCGCCGGCAGCGCACCGGGCTCGGAGAACACGAGCACGCCTTCGCGGAAGGCCATCAGGGTGAGGATGGAGCTGATGCCGGCCGCCGCCGACAGGCGCTGCTCGGCCTCGGTGTCGACCTTGGCGAAGACGACGTCCGGGTGCCGCTCGGAGGCGGCCTGGCAGGTGGGGGCGAACATGCGGCAGGGGCCGCACCAGGAGGCCCAGAAGTCCACGAGGACGATGTCGTTGCTCTCGATGGTGGGGGCGAAGTCGGCCTCGGTGATGTCGACGGTGGCCATGGGGATCTCCTTCTCGGTCGTGGCGCTCGGTGTTCGGGGGTCGGTGCTCGGGACCAGGGGTGTGGGGCAGTCAGGCGGTGAGGGGGGTGCGCAGCGGGCACTTCGGGACGGCGAGCCAGCAGACCGTGGCGGCCAGGGCCGCGATAGCGGCGGCGATCCCGAGGGCGATGCCGGCGGCGCCGGGCAGCTCCTGGACCAGGACGAAGACGCCCATCACCAGGACGAAGAGGCCGAAGCCCCTGCGCAGCGCGGCCTCGGGGACGCGGCCGGCCAGCCGGGCGCCCACGACCGAGCCGGCGACCGCGGCGGCGGTCACGGCCCCGACGAGGGCCCAGTCCAGGGAGACGGTGGTGAGGTAGCCGGCGAGGCCGGCGAAGGACTTCATGGCGATGACCACCAGGGAGGTGCCCACCGCCACGGGCATGGACAGCCCGCCCAGCAGGGCCAGGGCGGGGACGACGAGGAAGCCGCCGCCGGCGCCCACCAGGCCCGTGACCAGACCCACGACCAGGCCCTCGGCGACGACCTTCAGGACCGGCAGCTCGCCGTCGTGGGTTGTCGCGGTGCTGTTCCTGCGGCTGCGGAGCATGGCCAGGGAGGTGGCGAGCATCATCAGGGCGAAGGCGATCAACAGGACCGTGCCGGGGATGTAGCCCCCGGCCAGCCCGCCGCCGAAGGCCCCGGCCATGCCGGCCGCGCCGAAGACCAGGCCGGTGCGCCACTTCACCCGTCCGTTGCGGGCGTGGGTGACGGCGCTCACGGCGGAGGTCACCCCGACCACGAACAGGGAGGCGGCGATGGCCCCCTTGGGGTCCAGCCCGGCGACGTAGGTGAGGATCGGGACGGTCAGGACGGACCCGCCCCCGCCCAGCAGGCCGAGGGAGAGCCCGATCAGCACCGACAGCAGGAGGGTCAGGACGAGGGTGACGGTCATGGTGCGAGTCCTTCTGCCCACCGGGGCGGCAAGAGGTGGTCGGGTCGGGAGGGTGCCGGGGTCCGCCGGCGCTGGACCCGAGTATGTCAAATACCCCAGGGGGTATTCAAGTACCCTCGGGGGTATCTTGCGAGAGGAGCGGTATCGCCCAGCGAGAACCTGCCCGTTCCGCACTTCCCTTTCCGCTCCTCGCGTGCCAACAGTGGAGTCCTGACCGCCAGATCCACCGACCGAGGAGACCAGTCATGACCACCGACATCACCGGCAAGAAGATCGCGTTCATCGCCACGAACGGCGTCGAGGAGCCCGAGCTCACCGAGCCCTGGAAGGCCGTGCAGGAGGCCGGCGGCACGCCCGTGCTGCTGTCCCCGGAGCAGGGCACCATCACGGCCATGCAGGGGGACTGGGACCGGGCCGGCAGCTACGACGTCGACAGCACGCTCGCCGCGGCGAAGGCCGAGGACTTCGACGCGCTGGTCCTGCCCGGGGGCACCCTGAACGCCGACAGCATGCGCGTGGACCAGGACGCGCTGCGCCTGGTCAAGGAGTTCGACGCCGCCGGCAAGCCGATCGCGGCCATCTGCCACGCCCCGTGGATCCTCATCGAGGCCGGCCTGGCGCGAGGCCGGCGGCTCACGTCCTACACCTCCCTGGCCACGGACCTGAAGAACGCCGGGGCGGACTGGGTGGACGAGGAGGTCGTCGTCGACGGCCGACTGGTCACCTCCCGCAACCCCGGGGACCTCGAGGCCTTCAACCGGGAGGCGCTCACGCTCTTCGCCGGCTGATCAGCGCCGCCGGGCGACCGGCCCGCCCGCGGAACCGCCCGGTTCCGCGGGTGCCGAGGGGTGCCGCTC
>NZ_JBHVDI010000212.1:0-5035 GCF_042802875.1 Kocuria sp. NPDC057446
CGTCCGGGGTGCGGGCCGCTGCCGTGCGCGCGGAGTGCTCGCCGGGGATCAGGCCCGGGCCGAGACGGCCTCCTGGCCCTCGACGGTCTCCTCGGGGTCGTTCTGCGGCGCGGTGAACGCGACGTCGAGGGTGATGACGACCTTGTCGGAGACGAGGACCCCGCCGGCCTCCATCGCGGCGTTCCAGGTGATGCCGAAGTCCTTGCGGGAGATGGTGGTCTCGGCGGAGAAGCCGGCACGGGTCACGCCGAAGGCGTCGACGACCACGCCGCTGAACTCGGTGGCGAGCTCGACGGTGCGGGTCACGTCCTTGATGGTCAGCTCACCGGCGATCGTGCCCTCCTCGCCGTCGAACGCCACGGCGGTCGAGGTGAAGGTCATGGTGGGGTGCTCCTCGACCGCGAAGAAGTCGGCGCTGCGGACGTGCGCGTCGCGGTCGGCGTTCTTGGTGTCGATGGACGCCATCCGGACGGTGGCGCTGAGGGTCGAGTTCTCGACCGGGTCGGTCACCTCGAGCTGGGCGTCGACCTCGCCGAAGGTGCCGCGCACCTTGGAGATGCCGGCGTGGCGGACGGTGAAGCCGACCTCGGAGTGAGCGGGGTCGAAGGTCCAGGAGCCGGGGACGAGACCGTTGAGCTGCGACATGGTGTTCTCCTCTGGGAGTGGGTGACGAACAGGTTGTTGCTTCGTCAACTACTCTAGGAGCACCTTGGTGATGTGTCAACAACCATGGTGGACATCGTTCCCCGCCGTCCTGCGGAGGCCTCACCGGTCGATCAGGCGTCGGGGTCGAGGGCGGAGCGGTCGTTGAGCTCGTGGAACCGGCGGCGGTGGTAGACGAGCGGGCCGCCGGCGCCCTCGTGACCGAGGACGTCGACCACCGCGGCGTTGAACACCAGCGCGGGACCCGCCTTGATCCGGGCCAGCGGGACCGCCCGCAGCACCCGGGCCACCCCGAGCAGCCGGGGCTCCCCCGTCGCCAGGTACTCCCAGGGCATGTCCGCCCCGAATCGCGGGGCTCCCGAGACGGCGAAGGACCGGGCGAGGCCCAGGTTCTCGGCGTCCAGCAGGTGCACGAGGAAGGAGTCCGCCTCGGCCAGCAGCGCGGCCGAGCCCTGGCGGGCCTGCAGCGAGAAGCCGAGGATCGGCGGGACGGCCGACACGGAGGACACCGAGGACGCCGTCAGGCCGACCGGTCCGTCGGGTCCGCGCGCGGTGATGATCGCGACGCCCGCCGGGTGCTGGGCGAAGGCCGCCTTGAACGCCTCGCCCACGTGCTCGAGGTCCGGGAGGTGGTCGGCCGGGACCTCGAGGTCGGCGACCCGAGCGGCCGCGCGCTCGGCCGGCGGACCGGGCGGCGGACCGGGCGGCGGCACCGCGCTCAGCCGGTCCTCCTCCGCCGCACGCCCGGTGGTCGGGGCGGCGGGCTGCTCCGGCGCGCCGCCGTCGTGCCCTCGGCGGGGTCGGTGTTCGTGCTGCTGGGCCGCCATGAGAGTCCTTCCGTGGGGAGCCGTGGGCGGGTGCCCCTGGGCGGCACCACCCGTCCACGCTACGACCGGGACCGGGGCGCGAGGCAATCGGTCCCGTCGCCGACGAGCCCGGGGACACCCGACGTCACAGTCTTGCACGGGCGCCGTCGTCGTGTCCGGCGCCCGTGGCCGGCCCCCGGGTCACCGGGTCAGGCCCCGGTAGCCGCGGGCGTAGTGCACCAGCGGGTCGTCCGCCTGCGCCTCGGCGACGCCGCGGCCCATTGCGGTCACCTCGCCCACGACGAGCCGGTGCGTCGCGGCGGTGTGCACGGCCACGGTGGCGAGCTCGAACCACGCGAGTGCCCCGTCCAGGACCGGCGAGCCCGAGCGCGGGGCGCGCCGGAACCCGACGCCGTCCAGCAGACCCTCCACGGGGTTGCCCGGGCTCGCGAGCCAGTTGGCGACCCCCTCCTGGTCCCGGCGCAGCACCGAGAGCGTCCAGGCGCCGGAGGACTCCACGGCGTCGCAGATCCGCCCCTCCTCGAAGAGGCTCACGAGCATGGTGGGCGGGTCGTAGGAGACGTCGAGGAAGCCGGTCACGGTCGCGGCGACGTCCCGCCGGCGGTGCCGGGCGGCCACCACCGCCACGCCGGAGGCGATGTCCGCGGCGAGCACGCGGTAGGCGTCGACGTCCTCGGCCTCCGGTGCCGCCGGGTCGACGAGGTGGGCCGGTGCGGGGTCGGGGAGCTCCATGCCGCCAGTCTGGCACGGGCCTCAGCGCTCCGGCCCGGCCCGTCCCGTCATCCGGAGGGTCAGGTTCAGCCGCCCGCCCTTCATGCCCAGGGCGGCCGCCCCCGTGCCGGGGCGGATCCGCGGCACCCCGTGGAAGGCGTAGCGGGACAGCCCCCCGAAGACGAACAGGTCGCCGCTGCGCAGCTCGAGGTCCCGGTACGGCGCCGAGCGGGTCTGCGTGTTCCCGAAGCGGAAGACGCAGGCGTCCCCGAGGGAGAGGGAGACGATCGGCGCGGCGGTGGCCTCGTCCGTGTCCTGGTGCATGCCCATCCGGGCGGCGGCGTCGTAGAAGTTCACCAGGGCGGTGTCCGGCCGGTAGTCCTGCACGTCCGGGCCGCCGGGCCCGTAGGCCTCCAGCACGGCACGGTGGCCGAGCTCGGACAGCCACGGGGGCATGTCCGGGGCGCGTTTGCGCTCCCCGGTGCGCAGGTAGCGGTAGGGCGCCCAGTCCCGGCCCAGCGTGGTGGAGCGCACCGACATCCGGCCGCCTCCCGGCAGGACCGCGTGCCGCAGGGGCGCGGGGCCCACGGACCACTCGCGGCAGCGGCGGACGAGCTCCCGCTGCTCCTCGGCCCCCAGCCATCCCGGGACGTGGACGGCGCCGGGGGCGATCTCGGCGCGCTCCCGCGGCAGCTCGAACAGCTCCGGCGCCGAGAACGGGGTCGAGGAGTGCTCACTCATGCGGCCGAGCGTAGCCGCGACCGCCGACACCGTGCACCTCGTGCCGGTGTGCGCCCGGCCACGGCGGACGGGGGTGGAGAGGAGTAGCGTGGAGGGTCTCCCGATCCCCGTGAAAGGTCCGCCGTGCCGCTGCCCCTGTCCGTCATCGACTTCGCCACCGTCCGCAAGGGCTCGTCCGTGGGCGAGAGCTTCGCCGACTCCGTGCGGCTCGCCCAGCACGCCGAGCGGCTGGGATATCTCCGGGTCTGGTACTCGGAGCACCACAACATGCCCACGATCGCCTCCTCGGCGCCGGCCGTGCTGATCGCCCACGTCGCGGCGCACACGGCCTCCATCCGCCTCGGCGCGGGCGGCGTCATGCTGCCCAACCACTCCCCGCTCGTGATCGCGGAGCAGTTCGGCACGCTGGCCGAGCTGCACCCCGGGCGCATCGACCTGGGGGTGGGGCGGGCCCCCGGCACGGATCTGCGCACGGTGCGCGCCCTGCGCCGCGATCCCTCCGCCGCCGAGCAGTTCCCGCAGAACGTCCGTGAGCTGCAGGGCTACCTCAGCGGCCGCTCGGTCGTGCCAGGAGTCCGGGCCGTGCCGGGCGCCGGGACGGACGTGCCCCTCACCGTCCTGGGCTCCTCGCTGTTCGGCGCCCAGCTCGCCGCCGCCTACGGCCTGCCCTACGCCTTCGCGTCCCACTTCGCCCCCGACGCCCTCGTGGAGGCCGTTGCCGCCTACCGAACCGGGTTCCGGCCCTCCGAGCAGCTCGCGGAGCCGTACGTCATCGCGGCCGTCAACGTCATCGCCGCGGACACCACCGAGGACGCCGCCGAGCAGCTCGGGACCGCCCGGCGCGAACGGGTCCGCGCCATGGTCGGCCGCGACCGCGAGCTGAGCGAGGCCGAGCTGGACATGGTGATGGACAGCCCCGCCGGGCAGCAGATCCTGCACATGCTGCACTGGTCGGCGGCCGGCACGGGCGCCGAGGTCCGTTCCTCCCTCGAGGAGTTCGCCGCCACGGCGGACGCCGACGAGCTCATGATCGCGCCCGCGTCCCCCACCCAGGACCAGGTGCTGCGCTCCCTCGAGATCCTGGCCGGGGCCTGGGCACAGGAGTCCGCGGCACCCCTTCCGTCCGGGGTTTCCCGACGGTAAATTCAGGGGGTCGTCGGCGTCCGCCGGCACGGTACCACCCCCGGGAGGTGCCACCCTCCTCGGAAGGTCCCACCATGCACTCCGTCCCCCTTCGACGCGCCGTCACCGCCCTGGCCTCGGCGCTCGCCCTCGCCGGCGCGGCCGCCTCCCCCGCCGCCGCGGCCCCGCGCACCGTCGAGCTCGTCAATCTCGGCGACTCCTACTCCGCGGCCTACGGCACGGGCGGACTCCAGCAGGCGGACATCCCCCGCGAGTGTGCGCAGGGCACGGGACGGGACCACGTGGACAAGCTGGCGTCCCACCCCCGCGTGGAGGTCACGCTGGACGCGGCCTGCGCCGGGTACACGACGCACGAGGTGCGGGCTCTCGTCGAGGACGAGCCGCTCGTGCGCGACGCCCTCGCGGAGGCCGACGCGGTGACGCTGACCATGGGGGGCAACGACATCCAGTGGGGCCGGTTCGTCCAGGCGTGCAGCGCCCCGGCGGAGGCACAGTACGGCCCCGGGCCGTGCGACACCATGCTGGCGCAGGCACCCGGGCTCATCGCGTCCGCAGCCGGCTCCGCGGCCGAGACCGTCGCGGCCGTCGACGAGACGTCGGACGCGCGCGTCGTGGTGCTGGGCTATCCGCACCTCTTCGACGCGGGGCAGGACGGTCCGCTGGTCTCCGCCGAGCGTGCCGCTCAGCTCAACGACTGGACGGACGAGCTCAACACCGCTCTGGCGGCGGGCGTGGAGGAGGAGGGCGCCGTCTTCGTGGACGTCACCGACCGTTTCCGCGGCCACGGCGTGGGCTCGGCGGACCCGTGGATCCTCTTCGGCCCGGAGGCGGGCGAGCACAACCTGCACCCGACCGAGCGCGGCTACCTCTCCGGTTACTTCCCGGGGCTCCTCGGCCAGCTGGCCCGGGCCTGCTGACGACCCTGCGGTCACGACGAAGGCCCCGGATCC
>NZ_JBHVDI010000213.1:0-5009 GCF_042802875.1 Kocuria sp. NPDC057446
TCGATCGACCGCCTCCCGCCCGGAGGCTCCTCGTGCCGCGGCGGTCCGGCCGGGACCGGATCTCCCGCCGGCCGGCCTAGGAGGTCGGCGCCTTGACCTGGTAGATCGCGCCGGTCGAGACGTCCTCCTCGAGCGCCTCGAGGGTGCGGCCCCGGGTCTCGGGGACCTGGGTGTAGACGAAGAGCAGGGCCAGCACGCCGACCCCGGCGAAGAGGAAGAACGTACCGGTGATCCCGACCGCGTCGACCAGGGAGGGGAAGTAGAGGGAGAGGACGCCGTTGGCGACCCACAGCATGAACACGGACACGCCGATCCCGAGGCCGCGCATGTGCAGGGGGAAGACCTCGGAGAGGTACACCCACACGGCGACGTTGAGGAAGGTCTGCATGGAGCCGACGAAGGCCACCACGAGCGCCAGGATGACCCAGGGCCGCAGCGGGTTGCCCTCCTCCAGCGTCATGGCGGAGAACCCGATGAGCAGGTGGCAGGTGGTGGTGAGGGTCAGCCCGATCATGAAGGTCTTGCGCCGGTCGAGCCGGTCCATCAGGTACAGGGCGATGAGGCCGCCGATCACGGCGATCACTCCGGGGGCGATGTTGGCGATCAGCGCCGCGCCCGCCTCGAAGCCCGACTCGATGAGCACGATCTGCCCGTAGTACATGATCGAGTTGATGCCGGTGAGCTGCTGGGCGATGCCCAGGCCGATGCCGACGAGCATGATCCGGATCAGGTGCTTGTTGGTGAGGATCTGACCCAGCCCGATCCGGTTCTCGGCACGCTCCTCCTCGGTGATGTGCTCGACCTCGCCGAGCTCGGCGATCGCGCGGTCCTCGGAGCGCACCGACTTGAGCACCGCGAGGGCCTCCTCGTGGCGGCCCTTCTCGACGAGCCAGCGCGGGGACTCGGGCATCCGGAGCATGCCGATGAACAGTGCCACGGCGGGCAGGGCGGAGATGGCGAACATGATCCGCCAGACGCCGGTGACATCGCTGAAGACGTTGCCGATGATCGCGTTGATCACGAACGCCGAGAGCTGGCCGATCACGATGGCCACCTCGTTGCGGCCCGCGATCGATCCGCGGATCTCGTAGGGGGCAAGTTCGGCGAGGAAGACGGGCACGACCGCCGAGGCCCCGCCCACGGCCAGGCCCAGGCAGATGCGCCCGGCCACGAGCACCTCGTAGTTCGGGGTGAAGACGACGATCATCGTGCCGACGAAGAACAGCACGGCCAGCAGGAGGATCGTCCTGCGCCGGCCCCAGGCGTCGGAGATCCGGCCGCCGGAGAGGGCCCCGACGGCGGCGGCGAACACGAGCGAGCTGGTGACCACGCCCTCGGTGAGCGGGGTGAGACCGAGCTCGGCCGACATCGGGCGCAGCGCGCCGTTGATCACGCCGGTGTCGTAGCCGAAGAGCAGGCCGCCGAAGCAGGCGACGATGGAGATGAGACCGAGCCTTTTGCGGTGGGGCCCGGAGGTCAGAGGAGGCAGCGCGGCGGCCGCCTCACGGGGTGACGATGTGGCCATCGGGAAATCCTTTGTTCGGGCGCAGCCGGTGCGCTCTGCACAGTAGTGGGAGATCGGACGGGTCACCTGCCGTGACGCGCGTCTCATCGGACCTGATGTCCTTATGTTAGGACATAGTCGAAATCGAGGGAACCCCGCCGCGGAACTTCCTGTGAGCGCCGCGACATCATCGTCACACCGCCGTCCCGTTCCGGGGGCGTCGGGAGGAAGGTATGGGCGGTGGTCTGCGGGAGGTGCCGGCGGCACGCACTGCCGGGGCTCGGCCGGCGGCGCCCGCATGGGCGCTCGGCGGCCCTAGACGAACAGCAGCACCGCCACGGCCGCGGGGGCCGTCCAGCGCAGCGACCTGCCGGTGAGGTTGTGCACCGCTCCCAGCAGCGTGCAGCAGACCACGGCCGTGGCCACGGAGGCCCACCCGCCGAGGACCAGGCCGGGCAAGGCGAGGAGGAGTCCGAGGACGAGTCCGCCCACCGGGGCCACGCGGGCCCAGGGAGCCGGCCGGCGCAGCTCCACGGCGCGCTGCACGCACGTCAGGACCAGGGCGAGGAGCAAGGCCCGGCCCACGTGGTAGGCGGCGAAGCCGACCATGCCGAGCCATGCGCCCGCGCCGTACTGGGCGTAGAGGTCCAGGTAGAGCTGGATCGGCTGCACACGCCACTCGCCCACCAGGAAGACGGGCAGGATCACCCCGAGCAGGACGGCCAGCACGAACGCGACCAGGGCGACGGTGGTCCGCCGGTGGTCGGTCGCGGCGGAGGGGACGGCGTCCGAGGGCGGCGGGGCCGCGGGGTCCGCCGCACGGTGGCGCAGCCACGCCACGAGACCCCGCTGGATCCCGCACCACGCCGCACCGAGGCACAGCCAGGCGACGACCTGCCAACCCAGCGGGTACACCTCGGGGATCTCGCCGGTGAGGGTGAGCACCGTGCCGTCGACCACGGCCTCCAGCCCGAGGGACACGAACGCGAAGGTCGCGATCGAGACGAGGAAGCCGGGATCGGCGGGGGCGAACGCCCGGTTCTCGGGGGAGTCGACAGAGCTCATGGGCCCAGTCAATCAAGAAACGCCGGGGCGCACGCGCACGTCCCCGGTTGTGGCCGCCGATTCAGCATGCACTACAGTCTCGTACAGGGAGTGCACCGGAAAGTCCCGCGCCCGGAACGGCTCCGCGGAACGGCCCGGACGCATCCTCCGGCCTCGGCCGGGTGGATGCGGGGCGCTCCGTTCACCATCAGGTCGGAGGACGACCCGCGTACTGCCCGGGTCGCCGCCGCCCACGACTTCGACGAAGAAGGGCATTCACCCGTGGACCTGTTCGAATACCAGGCACGCGACCTGTTCGAGAAGCACGGCGTCCCCGTGCTCCAGGGCATCGTCGCGACCACCCCTGAAGAAGCAAGGGCCGCCGCCGAGAAGATCGGCGGGGTCACCGTCGTCAAGGCGCAGGTCAAGGTCGGAGGCCGCGGCAAGGCCGGCGGAGTCAAGGTCGCCAAGACCGCCGACGAGGCCTACGAGTACGCCCAGCAGATCCTCGGCATGGACATCAAGGGCCACACCGTCCACCGCGTCATGATCGCCCAGGGCGCCGACATCGCCGAGGAGTACTACTTCTCGATCCTGCTGGACCGCGCCAACCGCTCCTACCTGGCCATGTGCTCCGTCGAGGGCGGCGTGGAGATCGAGCAGCTCGCCGTCGAGCGCCCCGAGGCCCTCGCCCGCGTCGAGGTCGTCCCGACCGAGGGCATCACCGAGGCCAAGGCCCAGGAGATCGTCCGGCAGGCGGCCTTCGACGAGGAGACCGCGGCCAAGGTGGTCCCGGTCCTCGTCAAGCTGTGGGACGTCTTCCAGAAGGAGGACGCCACCCTCGTGGAGGTCAACCCGCTGGTGAAGACCGGCGACGGGCAGGTCATCGCCCTGGACGGCAAGGTCACCCTCGACGAGAACGCCGAGTTCCGCCAGCCGGAGCACGCCGCCCTCGCCGACAAGTCCAGTGCCGACCCCCTCGAGGAGAAGGCCAAGGAGCACGACCTCAACTACGTGAAGCTCGACGGCGAGGTCGGCATCATCGGCAACGGTGCGGGCCTGGTCATGTCCACCCTGGACGTCGTCGCCTACGCCGGCGAGAAGCACGGCAACGTCAAGCCGGCCAACTTCCTGGACATCGGGGGCGGGGCCTCCGCCGAGATCATGGCCGCCGGTCTGGACGTGATCCTCAACGACCCGCAGGTGAAGTCCGTGTTCGTCAACGTCTTCGGCGGCATCACCGCGTGCGACGCCGTGGCCAACGGCATCGTGAAGGCGCTCGAGATCCTCGGCGACGAGGAGGACAAGCCGCTCGTGGTCCGCCTGGACGGCAACAACGTCGAGGAGGGCCGGCGCATCCTGGCGGGCGCGAACCACCCGCTCGTCACCCTCGCCGAGACCATGGACGAGGGCGCGGACAAGGCCGCCGAGCTCGCCCACGCCGCCAACTGATCCGCCGACCGGACGAACACCCCGAAGGAACGAACAGCAATGTCAATCTTTTTGAACAAGGACTCCAAGGTCATCGTTCAGGGCATCACCGGCGGTGAGGGCACCAAGCACACCGGTCGCATGCTCGCCGCGGGCACCCAGGTGATGGGCGGTGTCAACGCCCGCAAGGCCGGCACCACCGTGGCCCACCAGGACAAGGACGGCAACAGCGTGGAGCTGCCCGTCTTCGGCACCGTCGCCGAGGCCGTCGAGAAGACCGGCGCGGACGTCTCCATCGTCTTCGTGCCGCCGGCCTTCACGAAGGACGCCGTGATCGAGGCCATCGACGCCGATGTCCCGCTGGTGGTCGTCATCACCGAGGGCATCCCGGTGCAGGACTCCGCCGAGTTCTGGGCCTACGCGAAGTCGAGGACCGGTGCGGACGGCAAGCAGACCACCCGCATCATCGGCCCCAACTGCCCCGGCATCATCACGCCGGGCGAGTCGCTCGTGGGCATCACCCCGGCGAACATCACGGGCAAGGGCAGGATCGGCCTGGTCTCCAAGTCCGGCACCCTGACCTACCAGATGATGTACGAGCTCCGCGACATCGGCTTCACCACCGCCATCGGCATCGGCGGCGACCCGGTCATCGGGACCACCCACATCGACGCCCTCGAGGCCTTCGAGGCGGACCCCGAGACCGAGGCCATCGTGATGATCGGCGAGATCGGCGGCGACGCCGAGGAGCGTGCCGCCGACTTCATCAAGGCGAACGTGTCCAAGCCGGTCGTCGGCTACGTGGCCGGCTTCACGGCTCCCGAGGGCAAGACCATGGGCCACGCCGGCGCCATCGTCTCCGGCTCCTCGGGCACCGCGCAGGCCAAGAAGGAGGCCCTCGAGGCCGCCGGTGTGAAGGTCGGCAAGACCCCCTCCGAGACCGCCCAGCTCATGCGCGAGATCTTCGAGACCAAGTGATCCGGCGGGCTCCGGCCCGTCGACCGCCACAGGGGAAGGCCCCGTCCACGAA
>NZ_JBHVDI010000214.1:0-4980 GCF_042802875.1 Kocuria sp. NPDC057446
GTGGTGCGTTCCCGGGGTCGTTCGGCCAGGGCGAAGCCGAGGGCGCCGAGCAGCAGGAGTGCGCCGGGGACGGGTGGACGGGTCAGGGGAGGCCCGCGGGGCGGACCTCCCCTGCCGTCGCCGGGCTCAGGCCGGGACCGGCCTCACTCGGCGACCGCGACGGCGACCTGGGCCGGGCGCACCACGCGCTCGCCGATCCGGAAGCCGGAGCGCAGCACCATCGAGACCTGGTCGGGCTCGACCTCGCTCGTGGGCTGCTGCAGCACCGCCTCGTGGACGTTCGGGTCGAACTTCTCCCCGACCTCCCCGAGGCGCACGAGCCCGTGCCGCACGAGGGTCTCCTCGAGCTTGTTCGCGATCGCCGCGAACGGGCCGTCGGTGAGGTCGCCCGCCTGCCGGGCCGCGTCGATGTCGTCGAACACCGGCAGCAGCGTCTGGAGGAGGTCGCCGGTCACGAAGGTCCGGAGCTGCTCCTTCTCGCGCGCCGTGCGGTGCTTGAAGTTCACGAACTCGGCCTGCAGCCGGCGCAGCTCCTCGAGCCGCTCCTCGGCGAGGGCGGCCGCCGGGGAGTCCTCCCCCACGGTCTCCGGCGCGGCGTCCCCGGACTCCGCGTCGGTCGACTGCGGGGTCGAGAGGATGTCGTCCACCGTCAGGCCCTCCGGCCCGGCCTCCTCCTGGGGGCCGGTGCCGGGGTCCTGCGCACGGTGCTCGCCGGAGGCCGCGGCGGGATCGCCGGGGACGTTCCCGGTGCCGTGGCCGTCCGCGTTCTCCTCGGGTCCTGGTGTGGGGTCGGGCATGCTCACTTCTTCTCGTCCTCGTCGTCGACGACCTCGGCGTCGACGATGTCCTCGTCACCGGTGGCGCCGGTGGCGCCCTCACCCGGGGCGCCCTCGGCCTGCGACTGCGCGTAGAGAGCCTCGCCGAGCTTGGTCTGGGACTGCTGGAGCTTGTCGTACGCCGTCTTCACGGCGTCGTCGTCCTCGCCCTCGAGCGCCTGCTTCAGGGCGTCGACGTCCGCCTGCACCTCGGACTTGACGTCCGCGGGCAGCTTCTCGTCGTTGTCCTTCAGGAGCTTGTCGACGGAGTACGCCTGCTGCTCCGCGTTGTTGCGCAGGTCCGCCGCCTCGCGGCGCACCCGGTCCGCCTCGGCGTTGGCCTCGGCGTCCTTGACCATGCGGTCGATGTCCTCCTTGGACAGGGAGGACCCGCCCGTGATGGTCATCGACTGCTCGGTGCCGGTGCCCTTGTCCTTCGCGGAGACGTGCACGATGCCGTTGGCGTCGATGTCGAAGGTGACCTCGATCTGCGGCATCCCGCGAGGGGCGGGGGCGATGCCGGTCAGCTCGAAGGTGCCCAGGTTCTTGTTGTCCCGGGTGAACTGGCGCTCGCCCTGGAAGACCTGGATGGACACGGACGGCTGGTTGTCCTCGGCCGTGGTGAAGGTCTCGGACCGCTTGGTGGGGATGGCCGTGTTGCGCTCGATGAGCTTGGTCATCACGCCGCCCTTGGTCTCGATGCCCAGCGACAGCGGGGTCACGTCGATCAGGAGCACGTCCTTGCGGTCGCCCTTGAGCACGCCCGCCTGGATGGCGGCGCCGACGGCGACGACCTCGTCCGGGTTCACGCCCTTGTTGGGCTCCTTGCCGGCCAGGCGCTGGACGGTCTCGGCGACCGCGGGCATGCGGGTCGAGCCGCCCACCAGCACCACGTGGTCGATGTCGGACACGGAGATGCCGGCCTCGGCGATGACGTCCTTGAACGGCTTCTCGGTGCGCTCCAGCAGGTCCCGGGTGAGCTCCTCGAACTTGGCGCGGGTGAGCCGCTCGTCCAGGTGCACCGGCCCCTCGGGGGTCACCGACAGGTACTGCAGCGAGATGTTGGTGCTCGTCGCGGAGGACAGCTCCTTCTTGGCCTGCTCGGCGGTCTCCTTGAGGCGCTGCAGGGCGATCTTGTCCTTGGACAGGTCAGCGCCCGTCTTGGACTTCACCTGGGAGAGCAGCCAGTCGACGACCCGCTGGTCCCAGTCGTCGCCGCCGAGGCGGTTGTCGCCGGCGGTCGAACGGACCTGGATGGTGGAGAAGTCGTCCTCGTCCTTGCCGACCTCCAGCAGAGAGACGTCGAAGGTGCCGCCGCCGAGGTCGAAGACGAGGATGAGCTCGTCCTCCTTGCCCTTCTCGAGCCCGTAGGCCAGCGCCGCCGCGGTGGGCTCGTTGACGATGCGCAGCACGTTCATGCCCGCGATCTCACCGGCCTCCTTGGTGGCCTGGCGCTCGGCGTCGTTGAAGTACGCCGGGACGGTGATCACGGCGTCGGTGACCTTGTCGCCGAGGTAGGACTCGGCGTCGGTCTTGAGCTTCATCAGGATGCGCGCCGAGATCTCCTGCGGCGTGTACTTCTTGCCGTCGATGTCGGTGGACCACCCGGTGCCCATGTGGCGCTTGACCGAGGCGATCGTGCGGTCCACGTTGGTGACGGCCTGGCGCTTGGCGATGTCGCCGACCAGGGTCTCGCCGTCCTTCGAGAAGGCGACGACGGACGGGGTGGTCCGGTTGCCCTCGGCGTTGGCGATGACGGTGGGCTCGCCGCCCTCCAGCACGGACACCACGGAGTTGGTGGTGCCGAGGTCGATTCCTACTGCACGAGACATGGACGTGTTCTCCTTCGGGTCGAGCTGAACCGGGCGGGCCGCAACGGCCCCGTTGGGGTCCCGGAGGTCTCAGGTCTTGAGTTTTCCTGGCTCAAGTCTGCCACGTGAGCCGCCGATGTCAACTTAACTTGAGCCACTTCGACTCAACCCACTGGCGTCCGTCGGTGTGGGACTCCGCGCAGTCCCTCCTGCGGCTCCGGGGCGTCGGTTACGGTGGAGTGTTCGGTCCTGTCCGCACGGACCGTCGTCGACATCCCCGGGTCCGCCCCGCACGCACCGACACGACACCGCACGCACCCCGACACCCCAGGAGTCCTTGTGAGCACCACGCCACCCCATTCGTCGCAGCCGCCCGGCGAGGCCGACGGCTCCCGCCGGCCGAAGCCGCGGGAGGTGCTGCGCGAGATCAACTACCCGCACGGCATCCACCCCGCCCTGGTCCCCGGCATCGCCGTCGAGGACCAGAAGCTGAGCTACGGCACGGACAAGGTGGTCTTCACCGTCACCGCCGCGCTGATCGTGGGGTTCATCGCCTGGGGCGTGCTCTCCACCGAGTCCCTGACGGCCGCCTCCACCGCGGCCCTGGGCTGGGTCACCGGCAACACCGGGTGGTTCTTCACCGCCCTGTCCACGGCCGCCGTGCTGTTCATGCTCGTCGTCGGCTTCTCGAGGACGGGTCGGATCCCCCTGGGCATGGACGACGAGAAGCCCGAGTACTCCTTCTTCTCGTGGCTCGCGATGCTCTTCGCCGCCGGCATGGGCATCGGCCTGATGTTCTACGGCGCCTCCGAGCCGCTGAGCCACTTCGGCGCCGGCGTGCCCGGCTTCGGGGCGGAGCCCGGCTCCGAGGAGATGACCGTCTACGCCCTGGTCCAGACGGCCTTCCACTGGGGTCTCAACCCCTGGGCCATGTACGCCGTGGTCGGCGCGGCCGTCGCGTACGGCGCCTACCGCCGCGGGCGCTCCCCGCTCATCAGCCGGATCTTCGTGCCGCTGATCGGCCAGCGGCGCGCCGAGGGCGGCCTGGGCCGGCTCATCGACGTGTTCGCCATCTTCGCGACCCTCTTCGGCACGGCGGCCTCGCTCGGGATCGGCGCGCTGCAGATCTCGCGGGGCCTCGAGATCGTCGCCGGCTGGGGACCCCTCGGCAACAGCGGCCTCATCACCATCATCGCCGTCCTCACCGCCGCCTTCGTGGTCTCCGCGGTCTCCGGCGTGGCCCGCGGCATCCGCTACCTCTCCAACACGAACCTGCTGCTGGCCTTCCTGCTGGCCCTGTTCGTGTTCGTGGCCGGCCCCACCGTCCTGATCCTGGACCTGGTCCCCGCCGTGTTCAGCACCTACCTGCAGGAGTACCTCTGGATGACGGGGCAGACCGGCGGCTGGGGCGAGGACGCGACCGCCTTCGCGGGCGGCTGGACCGTCTTCTACTGGGCCTGGTGGCTGTCCTGGTCCCCGTTCGTCGGGATGTTCATCGCGAAGATCTCCCGCGGCCGCACGCTGCGCCAGTTCGTGACCGTGGTGCTGGTGGTCCCCTCCTCGATGTGCGTGCTCTGGTTCGTGGTCATCGGCGGCACGTCCATGTACCTGCAGCGCACCGGGACCGACCTGGCCGCCGCGGGCGGCCAGGAGGCCGCGCTGTTCGGCATGCTCGATGCCCTGCCCTTCGGCGCGATCACGTCGGTGCTCGCCATGGTCATCATCGGCATCTTCTTCGTGACTAGCGCGGACTCCGCCTCGATCGTCATGGGCACGCTGTCCCAGCGGGGCCAGCCGGAGCCGAACCGGCCGATCGTCGTGTTCTGGGGCCTGTGCCTCGGCGGCATCGCATCGGTCATGATGCTCGTGGGCGGCGACGACGCCCTGACCGGCATGCAGAACCTGGTCACCGTCTCGGCCCTGCCGTTCGCGGTGATCGTCGCCTTCCTCATGGTCTCCTTCTACAAGGACCTGCGCAGCGACCCCGCCACGATCCGCCACGCGTTCGCCCTCACGGCGGTGCGCAAGGCCGTGATCCACGGCATCGAGGAGCACGGCGACGACTTCGCCCTGCAGGTGGAGCACGCCCCCGGCGCCCGTGCCGCCGGCGAGACCTTCGACTCCCACGACCCGGCCGTCACCGACTGGTACCGGCGGGTCGACGAGAACGGCGAGGAGATCGACCTCGCCGCGGAGACCGGTTCGCGCGCCGACCAGCAGGCCGACCAGGAGCCGGAGCGCCCGGACGCCCGTCAGGAGCGCCTGGATCCGGACGAGCAGCGCGCGCTCGACCCGACCGTCCGCCGGTCCTGACCGGACCCGCGCCGTGCGGCCGTCGCCCCTCGGGCGGCGGC
>NZ_JBHVDI010000215.1:0-4971 GCF_042802875.1 Kocuria sp. NPDC057446
GGCCCCGGATCCTCGATCCGGGGCCTTCGTCGTGACCGGTGTCCGGCCGGAGACCGGCCGGACAGGGATCAGGCGTTCTTCGTCTCGTCCTTGACGGACTGCGCCGAGCCCTGGGCGGAGGACTTCAGGTGCTGGGCCTCGCCCTGCCCCTGCTGCTTGACCTCCTGGGCACCCGACTGCGCCGTCTCCTTGACGGACTGCGCGGCCTCCTGCGCCGGCTCCTTGAGGTCCTGGGCGACCTCCTGCGCCGCGTCCTTCGCGGACTCGACCGCGTGCTGGGCGTGCGGCTGGACCCGGTCCGCCGCGTCGGCGACGAGCTCCTGCTCCTTCTGCGTGGAGGGCAGCAGCGAGCCCACGAGCCATCCGGCGCCGAGGGCGATCAGGCCGGCGGCGAGCGGGTTGCCCCGGGTCTTCGCCTTGGCCGTGGCCGGGGCGTTCTGCACGCCCTCCCGGAGGTCACCGGCACGGTCCTGGACGCTGCCCCGCAGGTCGTCCGCACGGTCCTGCACGCCTTCCTTGAGGTGACGACCGCGGTCCGCGGCGTCGTCGGACGCTCCCATGACGCGCTCCCGCACTCCCTGGACCGTGTCCTGGACCTTGCCGCGGGCCTTGTCCTTCTGCCGCTCGACGACGCGCTCGGGCGTCACCTTCTCGGCGACGGCGTCGACATCGGAGTTGAGACGGGCACGGGTCGCCTCGATGTCGGCACGGATCTGTTCGGGGTTCTGCTGGCTCATCGGTTCTCCTTCTTGGAAGGCTTCACGGTTTCCGGGATCTCGGTGACCGTCTCACGGGTGAGGGGAAGGGGGTCCTGGGTGGCCTCGGCCATCTCCCGCTTGCCCGCGTTGAGGTTCTTCTTGCCGATCGCGGCGAGGATGCCGGCGACGACGGCCCAGAGGACGGCCACGATGACGGACGCCCAGACGAGGCTGTCCACGAGGTTGCTCAGTCCCCACATGAGGGCGAGGGACAGGAACAGCAGGACGAAGTGGCCGGCCACGCCGGCCCCGGCGAGCATGCCCGCACCCTTGCCCGTGTCCTTGGCCGACTGCTTGGCCTCCTGCACCGTCTGGGTCGCCTCGGCCTTGGCGAGCGCGATCTCCTGCTGGATGAGGGTGGACAGATTCGTGCTCAGCGACTTGAACATCTCACCGAGCGACTCGTGCTCCGCCCTGTCCTCGGCGTCCGAGGGGGGAATGGGATGGCTCATCGACGGTCGCCCTCCTGTTCCGGGTAGACCGTGCCGGGCACGCGGTCGGTGTAGGTGCGGGCCGCCTCGCCCTGCTCGTCGGAACGGTAGGCGTAGGGGTCGGCCGGGGTGTAGCCCGAGGTCTCGGTCGCGGTGAGGTTGCGGTCGTAGCCCTGGTCGTAGACCGAGCCCGTGGCGACGCCCGCGCCGGTCTGCGTGCCCTGGCCCTGCTGGCCGGAGACGCCGAAGAACTCCTTGGCGCCCTGGCGGTCGGTCGCGATCTCGTCGCTGTCCTTGACCCCGCGGGTGGCGCGGCCAGCGAGGAGCCCGATGCCGGCGGCGACGGCCAGGAAGGTCCCGGGCCGACGGGCCGCGAACCGGCGGACGTCCTGCAGCAGGTCCTTGGCGTCCTTGTTCTCCAGGGACGAGGCCACGGAGTCGACGCGACCGGAGACGCTGTCGAGCAGGCCCGTGACGAAGTCCGTCTCGGGCTTCTCGCCGCGGGACAGGGCGTTGATCTCGTCACTGACGGAGCGGACGCTCGAGGCGATGCGCTCCTGCTGGGGCGCCACCTGGTCCTTGAGATCGCTCCGGAGCTGCCCGAGGAGGTTCTGCGCCTGGGCGGTGGCCTCCTGCTTGACGGCACCCGCCTGCTCCTTGGCCGTCTCCGTGACGCGCTGACCGGAGTCGGCGGCCTCGTGCTTGAGCTGGTCGGCCTCGGCCTTGCCGCGCTCCGCGGCGACGTCCTTCTTGGAGGTGGTGCCGGTCTCGGCCGAGTGGCTCGCGCCTGCCTCGTTGCGAGTCGGGTCATAGGGATTGGTGGTCATGATTCCGCCTTTCTGGAGCATTTCATAAGGCCACTGATGTTACGGGCTGGTCCCAGCGTAGGGCCATGGCTCCGTGGAACCAAGCCCCCTCGCCGGATCGGGCGGCCTCCGCGTGCGGGCCGCCCGGCGCAGCGTTCTCACGGCGACGGGCTGCCGCCGTTGACGTTGAGGGTCTCGCCGATGACGTAGCTGGACTCGGGCGATGCGAGGAAGACGTAGGCCGGGGCCAGCTCCGTGGGCTGACCGGCCCTGCCCAGGGGCGTCGACTGCCCGAACTCGGGCAGCGCGTCCTTCGGCTGGCCGTCGGAGACCTGGAGCGGGGTCCAGAACGGACCCGGCGCCACGGCGTTGACGCGGATGCCCTTGGGCGCCAGCTGCTGGCCGAGACCCTTGGTGAAGTTGTTGATCGCCGCCTTGGTGGACGCGTAGTCGAGCAGCTCCGGCGACGGCTGGTAGGCCTGGATCGAGGTCGTGTTGATGATCGAGGACCCGGCGGGCAGGTGCCGCAGCGCCGCCTTGGTGATCCGGAACATCGCCAGGATGTTCACGGTGAAGGTGTCGACCAGCTGCTCGTCCTCGAGGTCCTCGAGGCTCTCGACCGCGACCTGCTTACCGGCGTTGTTGACGAGGACGTCGAGGCCGCCCAGGCCGTCCACCGCGTTCTGGACCAGGGTCTCGCAGAAAGCCTTGTCGCTCAGGTCCCCGGGCAGGAGGACGGCCGTGCGGCCGGCCTTCTCGACGATCGCCTTGACCACCTGCGCGTCGGGCTCCTCGTCCGGGAGGTAGTTGAGGGCCACGTCGGCCCCCTCCTTGGCGAACGCGATGGCGACGGCCGCGCCGATGCCCGAGTCCGCTCCGGTGATCAGAGCCTTGCGCCCCTCGAGGCGACCGGTGCCGCGGTAGGAGAACTCGCCCCGGTCGGTCCTCGGCTCGAGCTCGACGTCCAGGCCGGGCTCGGGCTGGTCCTGCTTGGGGGGCGACAGGACGGGATAGCGCGTCACGGGGTTCTGGAACGCGAGCTGGTCGACCGTCTCGCGGTCGGCGTCCTCCGGGTGTCCGTCGTTCGTCTCGGTCATGCCCACTCCTCTCGTCGTGCAGTGATGTCAACAGCATACTGATTAATACGCCGTCGTGACACCGGTTCTCTGTCAGAGAACGGCACCCCCGCCCTTCCGCGGCGGAGGAACAGCCGTGGGAGGACGGGGGTGGGAAAGGTGTGGGGGCGGAGTCGCCGCCGCGGCCGGGCTCAGTCGTCGAACCGGCGCAGGAAGGCGTCCAGGGCGTCGTCGAACGCGGCCGGCTGCTCGAGGCTGGGGGTGTGCCCGGCCCCGTCGACGACGACGAGCTCCGCCCCCGGGGCCAGCTCGGCCATCCGCCGGCCGGCCCCGCCGTCGAAGGCGTCGTCCGAGCCCACCACGACCAGCACGGGGATGCGGACGGCGCGGAGCAGGTCCGTGAAGTCCCGGCGCTCGGCGCGCCCGCGCATCGCCGCCGCGGCACCCTTCGCCGGGGCGCCCTGGATCATGGCCAGGACCTCGGCCGCCACCTCGGGGCGCGTCTCCACCGTGGACTCGGCGACCATCCGGCCCAGGACGCTGCGGCCGTAGGCCTCCATGCCGCCGGTCAGGATGGCGTCCGCGGTGACGTGCCGCCGGCGCCGGCCGGCGACGTCCTCCGCCTCGGGGACGGTGTCGCTGACGACCAGCGCACGGACCTTCCCGGGGTGCCGGTGGAGGAGCTCCATCGCGATCTGCCCGGACATCGAGAACCCGAGGACCACCGCCTGGTCGACCGCGAGGTGCTCGAGGAGGCCGGCGACGTCGTCGGCGAACTCCTCGGTGTAGACGATGCCCTCGGTGGTCTCCGACGCGCCGAAGCCGCGCAGGTCGGGGGCGACCACCCGCCAGCCGCGGCCGGCGAACACCTCGATCTGGCGGGCCCACATGCTCCGGTCGTAGGCGTGGCCGTGCAGCAGGAGCAGCACCGGACCCTCCCCCCGGTCCGTGTAGGTCAGGGTGACCTCGTTGATCCGGGCGGTGGCGGCACTGACGTCGGGCATGGTGGACGACCCCTCTCGCGGGCGTACGGCAGGAACGGACCCAGCCTAGCGAAGGACGACTTGGCCGGCCCACGGCGTCGGCCGCAACCGGCACCGCCGCTGGCACCGCTTCCGGTCACCCGTCCCACGACGTCATTCCACCACGTCATTCCACGACGCCGCAGGCCAGCCGCGAACCGGCGTCTCCGGTGCCGAGGGTGTCCTCGTCGGGCCCGTCAGCGGCGTAGCGCTCGGGGACGTTCGCGTAGTTGTCGGGATCGGAGTGGATCATCACGGCGCTGCCGTCGTCGTCGGCCACGAGGTCCTGGACGCTGAACCGGTCGGTGACGGTGGTGAGGAAGCCCAGCCCGTCCTCGGTGACGAGCAGGGCAGGGAGGTCCCCCGCGTGCTCGGGGTGCTCCGCGTCCTCCCCGCCGAGGTGGCCGCCCGCGGAGAGGAAGGCCCCCGTGGTGCCGGGCTCGCCCGGTGCGCTGCTGTCCGGCTCGCAGAGGCCGGTCGTGTGCACGTGCAGTCCGTAGAAGCCGGGCTCCAGTCCCTGGACCTCCGCCACGACCTCCGTGCCGGCGGAGACCTCCGCGAAGCGCACGGTGCCGACCTCGGTGCCCTCCGCGTCGTTGAGCACGGCGCGGGAGCCGACCCCGGACTCCGCGGCGGCCGTCGTCTCCTCGACCACGGCACCGCCGCCCCCGTCATCGCCGCAGCCGGCCAGCACCAGGCCCGTCATTCCGATCACTGCTCCCACCAGTTCGCGCCGCACGGCTCCTCCTCGTCCAGACCTGCTCCTGGCCCTCGACGATAGGTCCTGTGGGGTGGTGGTTTCCAGGGGGGGTGTTAAATGCGGGGAGCCCCCGCACCGTGTGGTGCGGGGGCTCGACCCTGTTGTGGTGTGGTCCGGC
>NZ_JBHVDI010000216.1:0-4922 GCF_042802875.1 Kocuria sp. NPDC057446
GTTCCGGCGGTCCCTCCGGACCGGGTCAGCCCGCGTGGGTGCCGACCATGCGCACCGCGCCGCCGTCCACGCCCTTCGCACCCTGCACCCAGTCCGGTCCGCCGTGGTCGGCGTCCGGGTCGATCCCGGCCACCGTGCCCATGACCCACGAGGGCAGGCCCCGGGCCGTGAGGTGGGCGACGGCGTCGTCGGCCACCGCGGGGTCGACGATCGCGACCATGCCCACCCCGAGGTTGAGGGTGCGCTCGAGGTCGGGCAGGGGCACGTTGCCGAGCTGGCTGATCAGCTGGAAGATCGCGGGCAGCTCCCAGGTGCTGCGGTCCACCGTGGCCTCCAGACCGGCGGGCAGCACCCGGGCGAGGTTCGCGGCGAGGCCGCCGCCGGTCACGTGGCTGAAGCCGCGCACGCCGCGGCCCGTGGTCCGGTCCGGGCCGTTGACGGGGAAGGCGGCGGCGAGGTCGAGGACGTCGGCGGCGTAGACGCGGGTGGGCTCGAGCAGCTCCTCGCCCAGGGTGCGGCCGAGCTCGGAGACCTGGCGGTCCAGCGACCACCCGGCCACGTTGATGACCTTGCGGACCAGGGAGTACCCGTTGGAGTGCAGCCCGGAGGAGGCCATGCCGATGACCACGTCGCCGGCGCGCACGCGGTCCGGGCCCAGCAGCTCGTCGGCCTCGACCACCCCGGTGGCGGCCCCCGCCACGTCGTACTCGTCCGGGCGCAGCAGCCCCGGGTGCTCGGCGGTCTCCCCGCCGACCAGGGCGGTGCCGGCCTGCTCGCAGGCCGCGGCGATGCCGCGCACGATGTCCGCGATGCGCTCGGGCACCACGCGGCCCGTGGCGATGTAGTCGGTCATGAACAGGGGCTTGGCGCCCACCACGACGATGTCGTCGACGACCATGCCCACGAGGTCGAAGCCGATGGTGTCGTGCACGTCGAGGGTCTGGGCGATCGCGACCTTGGTGCCCACGCCGTCCGTCGAGGTGGCGAGGTAGGGCTTGCGGTAGGCGAGCAGCTCCGAGACGTCGAACAGCCCCGCGAACCCGCCGACCCCGCCGACCACGTGCGGGGTGTGCGTGGCCCTGACCGCGCTCTTCATGAGCTCGACGGCGCGGTCTCCCGCCTCGACGTCCACGCCCGCGCTGGCGTAGGTGACGGTGCGGTTCGTGGAGGAGGGGGGCTGGGCCATGTCAGGCGTCCTTCGCGGTCTCGTGCTGGGCGGCGTGCGGGGATCCGGGCCCGGTGGCGGGCCGGGGGGTCGGCGGAGCGGCGGGCCCGGCGGGGACCCGGTCCTCGGGCAGGATCAGGTCCTCGAGGTCGGCGTCGGGACCGGGGTCGCAGCCCGTGGAGGACTCCTGGACGCCGGGGTCCTCGTCGGAGATGCTGGTGCGCTCGGCGGGCCGGCGGGAGACGCCGTCGGCGGCCGAGGGGCGGGTGTCGATGGACACGGCGGAGGCGTGCTCCGGCCGCTGCGCCACGGACGGCCCGCCCGGTGCCCGGCGGGGCGAGGAGTCCACGGGCGTGCGGGCCTCGAAGACGTTCTTGCCGAGCTTGTCGGCGTCCGGCAGGCGCGTGGGGTACGTCCCGGAGAAGCACGCGGTGCACAGCTCGGAGCGCTCCTGCAGGGTGGCCGCGATCATCCCGTCCTCGGAGATGTACCCGAGGGAGTCGGCCCCCAGGGAGGCCCTGATCTCCTCGACCCCGAGGCCGTTGGCGATCAGCTCCGCGCGGGAGGCGAAGTCGATGCCGTAGAAGCACGGCCACTTGATGGGCGGGGAGGAGATCCGCACGTGGATCTCGGCGGCCCCGGCCTCCCGGAGCATCCGGATGAGGGCGCGCTGGGTGTTGCCGCGCACGATCGAGTCGTCGATGACCACGAGCCGCTTGCCCGCCACCACGGACTTCAGCGGGTTGAGCTTGAGCCGGATGCCGAGCTGGCGGATGGTGTCCGAGGGCTGGATGAACGTTCGTCCGACATAGGCGTTCTTCACCAGGCCGTTGCCGAAGGGGATGCCGGACTCCTCGGCGTAGCCGATGGCGGCGGGCGTCCCGGACTCGGGGGTGGGCATCACGAGGTCTGCGTCGATGCCGTGCTCCCGGGCGAGCCGGCGGCCCATCTCCACCCGGGACTCGTACACGGAGCGGCCGTTGATGGTGGTGTCCGGGCGGGCCAGGTAGACGTACTCGAACACGCACGCGGCGCGGCGCGTCTCGGCGAAGCGCTGGGAGCGCAGGCCGTGCTCGTCGATCACCACGAACTCGCCGGGCTCGATCTCGCGGACCAGGGATGCGCCCACGATGTCGAGCGCCGCGGTCTCGGAGGCCACCACCCAGCCGCGCTCCAGCCGGCCGAGGACCAGCGGGCGGATGCCCTGCGGGTCGCGGGCGGCGTAGAGGGCGTTCTCGTCCATGAAGGCCAGGCAGAAGGAGCCCACGAGCTGGGGGAGCAGGTGCATGGCGGCGTCCTCGAGGGAGCCGTGCGGGTGCTCGGCCAGCAGCGCGGTGACCAGCGCCGTGTCCGTGGTGTTGCCCTGCGCCATCTCTCCCTGGGAAGGGAAGCCGGACTTGTCGATCAGCTTCTCGTACAGCTCCGCCGAGTTGGTGAGGTTGCCGTTGTGTGCGAGCGCCACGGTCCCGTGCGGGGTGGCGCCCAGCGTGGGCTGGGCGTTGGCCCAGTGGGACCCGCCCGTGGTCGAGTACCGGCAGTGGCCCACGGCCAGGTGCCCGGTCAGGGTGGTCAGGGTCGCCTCGTCGAAGACCTGCGAGACGAGGCCCATGTCCTTGTACACCGCGATGCGGTGACCGTCGCTGGCGGCGATGCCCGCGGACTCCTGGCCGCGGTGCTGCAGGGCGTACAGGCCGTAGTAGGCCAGTTTCGCGACCTCCTCGCCGGGGGCCCACACGCCGAACACGCCGCACGCGTCCTGGGGGCCCTTCTCTCCGGGGAGCAGGTCGTGGCTGAGCTGTCCATCAGGGCGAACCACGTCGATCAGCCTTCTCTCGAGCGTCGGGGGTCGGTGGGCCGGGGATCATCCGCCGGCTCGCCGGCAGGGGCGTCGGCGTCCCCGCCGTGCTCCGCGCCGGTGTTCGCACCCCCGTGGTGGTCCGCGTCCACGACCTCGGTGGTGACGGGCCGCGCCCGGGCCACGGAGACCCGGTCCAGCACGAGGGCCACGACGGCGCCGGCACCGAGGCCCAGGACGGTGCACACGGAGAGCATGAACAGGGTCACGGCACCCTCGGTGAACGGGGCCCCGCCCCCGCCCGTCAGGCCCACGAGCACGCCCACGACCGCTCCCAGGACGCCGCCGAGCAGGACGAACGCCCAGATGTTCGGCGCCCGGCGCAGGGTCATCTGCTGGCTGCCGGAGGCGGCCAGCGGCACGGCCGTCCGCTCCCGGCGGCGCCGGCGCGAGGCCTTCCGTGGGACCTTCCGCGGGGACGGGCGCGCGGAGGGGGAGGAGGGAGTGGAACTCATGCCCTCAAGGCTACCGGGGAAACAGGGGGAGGGCGTCCGCGAGATCGGTCCGTGTGCCCGAGGCCACAGCGGCGCCCGAGGCGACGGCCTCCGGCCAGGTCACGGCGCCCGTGACCAGGCCGAGCCACGTGCGGGCGTCCGTCTCGACGACGTTGGGCGGGGTCCCGCGGGTGTGCCGGGGCCCGGCCACGCACTGGGTCACCCCGAAGGGCGGGACACGGACCTCCACGCTGTTGCCGGGCACCCGCTCGGCGAGCTCCTCCAGGGTGTAGCGCACGGCGGTGGCCACGCTCCGGCGCGGGGTGCCGTCCGGATCCGCGCGCCAGGCGCTCAGCGCCAGCGTCCCGTCCGCGGGGTCGACACGGCGGCGGGCCACGGCTCAGTCCTGCCCGAGGGCCCGGACCAGCTCCGGCCCGAGCAGCTCCAGGAGGGGCTCCGCCAGGCGGAGCCGGCCCACGGGGCGGGACCCGCCCATGATCGGGCGCACCACCCGGCCGATCACCGCGGCGGCCGCCGGGGCGGGCACGGCCCCGGCACGGGCGAGCAGGCTCAGCCCGATGAGCGCGTTGGCGCGGGAGCCGCCGTCGAGGACCTTGAGCGCCACCGACCACCCGGTGCGGGTGCCGAGGGCGAGCACGCCCTCCGCGCCGAGCTTGGCCACGACGTCCAGCTCCTCCATGACCACGGTGTTGTACTTCCCGGGCCCGTGCACGAGCTCGGGGTAGTCCAGCATGCACTGGGACACGGTGGCGGCGCGGGCGTCGGCGTCGAGGTTGCCCGCGGCGCGGCCCAGCGTCGAGTACGCCCGCGCCAGGCCGGTCAGGGAGACCGCGGCCAGGGGAGCGCCGCACCCGTCCACGCCCACGTGGGCCACGCGCTCGCCGGTGAACTCCTCGACGGTCTCCACGACGGTTCGCTGCAGGGGGTGCTCGGGGTCCAGGTAGCTGTCCGTGGGCCAGTCGTTCTCGGTGCAGGCCCACAGGAAGGCTGCGTGCTTGCCGGAGCAGTTCATGCAGATCCGGGTCCTGCCCCGGCCGGCGCGGACGAGCTCCGTGCGGACCTCCTCGTCCTCCGGCCAGTCCGGCGGGCACTGGAGCGCGTCCTCGGTCAGGCCCGCGGCCGCCAGGATCGAGCTCACGGCGTCGAGCTGGTCGAAGGAGCCGATGTGGGACGCGGAGGCGATCGCCACCTGGGCCCCGCGCAGCGGGACGCCGGCCTTCATGGCGGCGATGGTCTGGAACGGCTTGAGCGTGGAGCGGGGAAAGATCGGGGTGCCGATGTCGCCCAGCTCCACCGCCACGGCTCCGTCCGGGTCCAGGACCACGGCGGAGCCGCGGTGGCGGGACTCGACGAAGCCGCTGCGCTCGAGCACGGCGAGGTCCACGGCACGGTCCGAGGTGAAGGTCTGCATCGCCCCAGTATGCCAGCGGCGCCCGGCGCCCCCGGG
>NZ_JBHVDI010000217.1:0-4839 GCF_042802875.1 Kocuria sp. NPDC057446
GGACCGTCGGGTCCGGGGCCTCGTCCCGCGGCACAGCCCGCCGCGCGGGGCGGGGCCGTGCCGGGCGATGCGCGGCGTCAGCTGATGCCGAGCACCTGGGCCGTGCGGCCCATCACCTCGTCCGCGAGCTGCGGGTTGTCGTTGAGCTTCACACCGTAGGAGGGGATGAGCTCCTTGATCCGCGGCTCCCAGCCGGACATCCGCGCCGGGAAGGACTTGGCGAGCAGGTTGAGCATGATGGGCACCGCGGTGGACGCGCCGGGCGAGGCCCCCAGCAGGCCTGCGATGGAGCCGTCCGCGGCGGTGATGAGCTCGGTGCCGAACTGCAGCACCCCGCCCTTCTCCTTGTCCCGCTTCATGACCTGCACGCGCTGGCCGGCCTCGATCAGCTCCCACTGCGAGCCGTCCGCGGTCGGGTAGAACTGCTGCAGGGCCTCGACCCGCTGGCCCTTCGACTTGGCCAGCTCGCTCAGCAGGTACTTCACCAGGTCCAGGTTGGCCAGGCCCGCGCGGGTCATCGGGTAGAGGTTGTGCGGCCGCACGGACAGGGGCAGGTCCAGGTAGGAGCCCTGCTTCAGGAAGTTGGGCTTGAACCCTCCGTAGGGGCCGAACAGCAGGGCGCGCCGCCCGTGCTCGTAGCGGGTGTCCAGGTGCGGGACGGACATGGGCGGAGCGCCCACGGAGGCCTGGCCGTAGACCTTGGCGTTGTGCTGGGCCGCCACGTTCTCGTCGGAGTTGCGCAGCCACAGGCCCGAGACCGGGAACCCGCCGTAGCCCTTGGCCTCCCGGATGCCGGACTTCTGCAGCAGCGGCAGGGCGCCGCCGCCGGCCCCCACGAAGACGAACTTCGCGCGCACGAGCCGGTGGTCCTCGTCGTTGAGCCGGTTCTTCACCCGCGCCACCCAGGTGCCGTCGCCCTGGCGGTCGAGGTCCACCACCTGCTGGCCGTAGCGGACCACGCCGCCGCGCGCCTGCAGATGGGCGACCTGCTGCCGGGTCAGCTCCCCGAAGTCGACGTCGGTGCCCTCGGGGGACCAGGACGCGGCCACGCGTCCCGCGCCGCGGCCGTGCATGGTCAGCGGCGCCCACTCGGCGATCTTGTCGCGGTCCTCGGTGTACTCCATGCGCTCGAAGAGCTTGTTCGGCCGGAGGGCCTCCCAGCGGCGGCGCAGGTAGTCGCTGTGCGCGTCGCCGAAGACGAGGGACATGTGCGGCACCGGGTTGAGGAAGGAGCTGGGCTCCCCGAGCTTGCCCTCGGACACGAGGGAGGCCCAGAACTGGCGGGAGAGCTGGAACTGCTCGTTGATGCCGAGCGACTTCTCCGCGCTCACGGACCCGTCGGCGGCCTGGGGCGCGTAGTTGAGCTCGCAGAGCGCGGAGTGCCCGGTGCCGGCGTTGTTCCAGACGTTGGAGCTCTCCGCGCCGACCTGGTCGAGACGCTCCAGCATCGTGATGTCCCACTGCGGCTCGAGCTCCTTGAGGAACACGCCGAGGGTGGCGCTCATGATGCCTCCGCCGATCAGGAGGACGTCGGTCGATTCCGTGGTCTGAGGTCGTGTCACAGTCGCTGCTCCCGTTGAACGCCCGGCGATGCGCCGGTGAATGGTCGGGATCAGACTATCGCCACGCCCGGACGAACCCCGCATGCGGCCGGGAGCGCGTCGGGACCGGTGCTCACTCCGCGGCGGCGAGGCCCACGCGGTTGAAGACCTCGTTGCCCGTCGAGCTCAGCGGGAAGGCCGTCACCGAGTCGGCGACGGCGACCGCCGAGATGGGATGGGCCAGGGGGACGGCGGGCAGCAGGCGGGACACGCGGTTGTTGATCGACGCGTAGGCGCTCGAGCGCTCCTCGCCGTCGGGCAGCGCCGCCGCCCGGTCGACCGCGCCGGTGAGCGCCGCGCCGTCCACGCCGAACTCCCCGCGGGGGGCGCCGAACAGGGCGGCGGTGAAGTAGTCCGGGTCGCGGTACCCGCCGTTGAGGCCCAGCAGGTGCAGGGCGCGGTCGTCCTCCGGGGCCTGCACCCGCTCCACGTACCCGTCCGACCAGTCCACCGGGACGGGCTCGATCACGAACCCGGCCCGCACGAGCTGGGCGGCGATGTCGGCGTAGATCTTCTCGGGCTCCTGCATGTAGGTGCGCGACGTGCCGCGCGGGTAGTAGAAGCGCAGCGGCTCGCCGGCGTAGGACGAGGCCGCCAGCAGCTCCCGCGCGCGCTGCGGGTTGTAGGACGGCACCTGCAGGTCCGTGCCGTCCATCGCGAAGCGGGCGGGCAGGAACTGGTTGGCCACCCGGGTGCCGTCGGGGTAGTGCTCGCGCACGATCGCCCCGCGGTCCACGGCCGAGGCGATCGCCGCCCGCACGTCGGGGTCGTCCAGCGGCGCGACGTCCTGGTTGATGCCCAGGTAGGACACGGAGTACGGATCGCGCTGCAGGACCTGCACCCCCTCGCGGGCGAGCGGGGCGAAGGAGTCCAGGCCCACCTGGTCGTACCCGTCCACCTGGCCGAGCCGCAGCGCCACGTAGCGCAGCTCCGGCTCGGGGATCGTGCGGAACTCGAGCCGTCCGATGTCCCCGAGCTCGCCCCAGTAGTCCGGGTTCGCGCTCAGCACCACGGTCGTCCCGTCCCCCGACTCGTAGCGGAACGGGCCGGTGCCCACGGGGTGGGTCCCGTGCGTGCCGGCCGCCAGGGCCGTGGGGGAGGCGATCCCGAAGGCGGGCTGCGTCAGGGCCCGGAGCAGCGGAGTGTGCGGCGCGGTCAGCGAGAGCACCACCGAGGACTCCGACACCGCCTCGCAGCCCGCGTAGAGGGGGTCGGAGCCCGGCACACCGGCGCGCAGGACGGTGGCGAAGGGGGTCCGCGTCCCGTCCGCGGCCAGCTCCTCCCAGCGCTCGAAGTTCGTGCACACCGCGGCGGCGTCCAGGGCGGTGCCGTCGTGGAAGCGCACGTCCCGGCGGAGCTCGAACGTGTAGTCGAGACCGTCCTCGGACCGTGCCCAGGACTCGGCCAGCGCGGGCACCGCCTCGCCGGTGGAGGGGTCGGCGGCGACCAGGCCCTCGAGCATCTGCGCCCCGATCCGGGAGGTCTCCAGGATGCTGACCGTGGCCGGGTCCAGGGTGGGGGCGGCCGCGGCGTTGGCGAAGACGAACTCCCCGCCGGGCACGGAGCGGGTGGCGGCCGGGGAGGCCGGCTCCTCGTCCGCCGGGGTGCACCCGCCGAGGACGAGGAGCCCCGCGACGAGCGTGAGCGCGACCGCGGTGCGGGGGGTTCGCCTGGGCGCCATGGGTCCTTCGCTGCCTCGCCGGATCGGTCGTCGGTGTCGTCGTGGGCCGTGCCCGGGCACGGCCCGGGGCGGCGGGGTGCGCGAGGCGGGACTCGAACCCGCACGCCGGTCAGGGCACAGGAACCTAAATCCTGCGTGTCTGCCAGTTCCACCACTCGCGCCGGAGGGGCCCCTCCGGGCCCCTCGACCATCCTAGCCTCAGCCCTCCAGGCCGAGGTCGCGGCGCAGCTTCGCCACGTGGCCCGTGGCGCGCACGTTGTACTGCGCGAGCTCCACCTCGCCGGCGGGTCCGACCACCACGGTGGAGCGCACGAGGCCCTCGTAGGTCTTCCCGTAGTTCTTCTTCTCGCCCCAGGCCCCGTAGGCCTCGGCGACGCGGTGGTCGGCGTCGGAGAGCAGGGGGAAGGTGAGGGACTCCTCCTCGGCGAACCGGGCGATCGCCTCCGGGCGGTCCGGGGAGATGCCGAGCACGGCGAAGCCGTCCGCGGCGAAGCGTGCCAGGCTGTCCCGGAAGTCGCAGGCCTGCGTGGTGCAGCCCGGGGTGGAGGCCTTGGGGTAGAAGTAGACGACCACCCGCTGCCCGCGGTGGTCGGCGAGCGAGACGGTCCGGCCCCGGGCGTCGGGCAGGGCGAAGTCGGGGGCCGGGCTGCCGGGTTGGAGACGTGCTGCCATGGGGTTGTTCCTCCGTCGTGCGGTGTCGGTGCGGTCGGTGGTCCGGGACCGCGTGACGGCCCCGGACCACGAACACTACCGGCGTCCGTCCCCCGGTTCCGGCGGCCGGTGGGGTGCCGGCGGGCCGGCCGGAGGCCCTCGATCGGAGTAATGCTCGTAAGTTTGCTTAGCATGGTGCTGTATTCCGTGGGGCAGGTCGGTAGACTGCTTTGCATGCCTTTCACCACTCAATGGCCGACCAACCGACTGCTCTCGACCGCGGCGCGGCTCGTGGAGCACGCGTGGAACGAGCGCCTGGCCACGCTCGGCGTCACCCACGCGGGCGTCATGGCCCTGGACGTGCTGAAGACGGCGGGG
Organism: Kocuria sp. NPDC057446; assembly: GCF_042802875.1. Taxonomy (NCBI): domain Bacteria; kingdom Bacillati; phylum Actinomycetota; class Actinomycetes; order Micrococcales; family Micrococcaceae; genus Kocuria; species Kocuria sp. NPDC057446. The sequence continues at coordinate 4,312 of NZ_JBHVDI010000217.1, forward strand.
AGCATGACCCAGGCCCAGCTGGCGCACCGTGTCCGGGTGCAGGCCCAGACCATGGGCAAGACGCTGCACCGGCTCGAGCTGCACGGCCACGTCACCCGGTCCAAGAACGTCCACGACCGCCGCAGCCACCTCGTCTCGATCACACCGGAGGGCCTGCGGATCCTGGACGCCGCCACCCAGCTCGAGGACGAGCTGGTGGACCACGGTCTGCTGACGGACGAGAACCTGCGCCGCACCCTGGCCGACATCATCACCACCCTCGGCGGGGCCCGCTGGAAGCTGCGCGTCCAGCCGGACGGGACCGTCACCGACGCCGGTTCCGCCGACGCGACCACGCCGGAGGAGTCGCGCGAGATCGCCGAGGCCGGCACGCAGGGGGACACTGCTCCCTGATCCGGTCGCCACCCGCGGCGCCCGCGAGGCACGGGCGGGTCGGCACGGGGCCGAGGCCCCGTGCCCGTGAGCAGCAGGCCACGAGGTCGTGGCCGCGCGGTGGAGGCACCCCGGGGCACGGCGACGACCCCGGGG
>NZ_JBHVDI010000218.1:0-4799 GCF_042802875.1 Kocuria sp. NPDC057446
GTGGTGTGGTCCGGCGGTGTCCTACTCTCCCACACCCTTCCGGGTGCAGTACCATCGGCGCTGTGGGTCTTAGCTTCCGGGTTCGGGATGGGACCGGGCGTTTCCCCCACGCTATGACCGCCGTAACTCTGGTGCCCGTCCCCCTGGCCCGGTGAGGGGTGGGGGTGGGTAAGTCACTGTGGTTGTCCGCCCGTGGTGGGCGGTATGCAGTTGTGGTTCCCGTGCACCGACAACGGTGGGGTTGTTGGTTGGGAGCCGTATAGTGGACGCGGTGTTCTGTGTGTTCCCACCCGTGGATCCCCACAGCTGTGGGGGGGTGGGGTGTGGTGTAAGTTGTCGGCGTATTAGTACCGGTCGGCTGCACACGTCGTTGGTTCGTGCTTCCACCTCCGGCCTATCAACCCAGTGGTCTAGCTGGGGGCCTCTCACACCTGATGGTGTCTGGAAATCTCATCTCGAAGCGAGCTTCCCGCTTAGATGCTTTCAGCGGTTATCTCTTCCGAACGTAGCGAAGCAGCGGTGCACCTGGCGGTACAACTGCCATACCAGAGGTTCGTCCGTCCCGGTCCTCTCGTACTAAGGACAGGTCTTCTCAAATTTCCTGCGCGCGCAGCGGATAGGGACCGAACTGTCTCACGACGTTCTGAACCCAGCTCGCGTACCGCTTTAATGGGCGAACAGCCCAACCCTTGGGACCAACTCCAGCCCCAGGATGCGACGAGCCGACATCGAGGTGCCAAACCATGCCGTCGATATGGACTCTTGGGCAAGATCAGCCTGTTATCCCCGAGGTACCTTTTATCCGTTGAGCGACGGCCATTCCACAATGTACCGCCGGATCACTAGTCCCGACTTTCGTCCCTGCTCGAGCTGTCGCTCTCACAGTCAAGCTCCCTTGTGCACTTACACTCGACACCTGATTGCCAACCAGGCTGAGGGAACCTTTGGGCGCCTCCGTTACTCTTTAGGAGGCAACCGCCCCAGTTAAACTACCCATCAGGCACTGTCCCTGACCCGGATCACGGGCCGAAGTTAGATGTCCAGAGTGACCAGAGTGGTATTTCAACGTTGACTCCACGTGCACTGGCGTGCCCGCTTCACCGTCTCCCACCTATCCTACACAAGCCACACCGAACACCAATACCAAACTATAGTAAAGGTCTCGGGGTCTTTCCGTCCTGCTGCGCGTAACGAGCATCTTTACTCGTACTGCAATTTCGCCGAGTTCATGGTTGAGACAGCGGGGAAGTCGTTACTCCATTCGTGCAGGTCGGAACTTACCCGACAAGGAATTTCGCTACCTTAGGATGGTTATAGTTACCACCGCCGTTTACTGGGGCTTAAATTCTCCGCTTCGCCGTGAGGCTAACAGGTCCTCTTAACCTTCCAGCACCGGGCAGGAGTCAGTCCGTATACATCGTCTTGCGACTTCGCACGGACCTGTGTTTTTGATAAACAGTCGCTTCCCCCTGGTCTCTGCGGCCCTTACCCGCTCGCACCAGCAAGTGGTGTCCACGGTCGGGGCCCCCCTTCTCCCGAAGTTACGGGGGCATTTTGCCGAGTTCCTTAACCATGATTCTCTCGATCGCCTTAGTATTCTCTACCTGATCACCTGTGTCGGTTTGGGGTACGGGCGGCTGGAACCTCGCGTCGATGCTTTTCTCGGCAGCATAGGATCACCGAATCCCCCCACGAATGGGGGTCCCGTCACGTCTCAAGCACAATGATCCGCGGATTTGCCAACGGATCGCCCTACACGCTTAGACCGGGTCTACCATCGCCCGGCTCGGCTACCTTCCTGCGTCACACCTGTTAATACGCTTACCTCCCCGGTTCAGGTCCCACGCTCCCCGCCACCATCCACCGGCCAAAGGCCGGCATCCGGTGCGGTTCGGGTGGTTAGTGTCCCCGGTTCGATAGGGGCGGTTCTTCGCCGGTACGGGAATATCAACCCGTTGTCCATCGACTACGCCTGTCGGCCTCGCCTTAGGTCCCGACTGACCCAGGGCAGATTAGCTTGACCCTGGAACCCTTGATCATCCGGCGGACGGGTTTCTCACCCGTCATTCGCTACTCATGCCTGCATTCTCACTCGTGTGGGCTCCACCACTGGGTCACCCCGCAGCTTCACTGCCCACACGACGCTCCCCTACCCATCGCACCACCTGAACCGGTCGCAAGACCGGTTGGGTATCATTGGTGCAATGCCACAACTTCGGCGGTGTACTTGAGCCCCGCTACATTGTCGGCGCGGAATCACTTGACCAGTGAGCTATTACGCACTCTTTCAAGGGTGGCTGCTTCTAAGCCAACCTCCTGGTTGTCTAAGCAACTCCACATCCTTTCCCACTTAGCACACGCTTAGGGGCCTTAGTTGGTGGTCTGGGCTGTTTCCCTCTCGACTATGAAGCTTATCCCCCACAGTCTCACTGCTACGCTCTCACTTACCGGCATTCGGAGTTTGGCTGACGTCAGTAACCTTGTAGGGCCCATCGGCCATCCAGTAGCTCTACCTCCGGCAAGAAACACGTAACGCTGCACCTAAATGCATTTCGGGGAGAACCAGCTATCACGAAGTTTGATTGGCCTTTCACCCCTACCCACAGCTCATCCCCTCCATTTTCAACTGAAGTGGGTTCGGTCCTCCACGCGCTCTTACACGCGCTTCAACCTGGCCATGGGTAGATCACTTCGCTTCGGGTCTAGATCACGCCACTCACTCGCCCTGTTCAGACTCGCTTTCGCTACGGATACCCCTCACGGGTTAACCTCGCGACGTAACACTAACTCGCAGGCTCATTCTTCAAAAGGCACGCCGTCACCTTGTAGGGCTCCGACGGTTTGTAGGCACACGGTTTCAGGTACTATTTCACTCCCCTCCCGGGGTACTTTTCACCTTTCCCTCACGGTACTGGTCCGCTATCGGTCATCAGGTAGTATTTAGGCTTACCAGGTGGTCCTGGCAGATTCACACGGGATTTCTCGGGCCCCGTGCTACTTGGGTACGTGCACCGTGCGGCAGCAACGATTTCGTCTACGGGACTCTCACCCTCTCCGGTCCGGCACTCACACCGGTTCGACTATCGTCCTGCACTCACACGCCCGGGCCGGCAGACCCGGGACGACACGCCCCACGACCCCGATGATGCAACCCCTGCCGGGTATCACACACCATCGGTTTGGCCTCTTCCGCGTTCGCTCGCCACTACTGACGGAATCACTGTTGTTTTCTCTTCCTGTGGGTACTGAGATGTTTCACTTCCCCACGTTCCCTCCACACACCCTATGAATTCAGGTGCGGGTCACCACGCATAACACGCGGCGGGGTTTCCCCATTCGGAGACCCTCGGATCACAGCTCGTTTATCAGCTCCCCGAGGCTTATCGCAGATTACCGCGTCCTTCATCGGCTCCTGATGCCAAGGCATCCACCGTGCGCCCTTAAAAACTTGCCACATGATCACAGAACACACCGATACCACCACCACCACACCCCACAAGGAGGCACGGCAGCAGTATCTCGGCGATCAATCACGAACACGGCACCACCACCACCAGCCACACCCCTCCCGCGAAGGAAGGACCACGACCGGCAACCGGCGGCACCTGTTCTTAAGATGCTCGCGTCCACTATACAGTTCTCAAACAACAACCCGCACATCCCACACCCTGGTGGTCGCCGCCCCGAGGGGACCGCACCCACCGGCAGGACGCCGGGAACCCAGACACAACACCCCCGCACCCACCACCACCCCCACCGGGGGCAGCAACCAGGACGGGACCTGTTGTCTCAGGACCCAATAGTGCGCCACGGACCACATCCACCCACCGGACCGGCTCCCTTCCACCACCACACCCGGGGAACCCGCAGGCTCACCGAAGACGCGGCAGGTACTCGGACCCGACCCGGCCGGCAACCCCCCACCCCGGCGAACCAGGACAACAGGAGGGGATGCGGCCACTTGCTCGTTGATATTCCACCCATGAGCTCACCCCACCAGCACCACGGACGGGCACTCGGGCGGGGGCGACCACCACACGGCGGTCAACGGCTCCTTAGAAAGGAGGTGATCCAGCCGCACCTTCCGGTACGGCTACCTTGTTACGACTTAGTCCCAATCGCCAGTCCCACCTTCGACGGCTCCCTCCCACAAGGGGTTAGGCCACCGGCTTCGGGTGTTACCAACTTTCGTGACTTGACGGGCGGTGTGTACAAGGCCCGGGAACGTATTCACCGCAGCGTTGCTGATCTGCGATTACTAGCGACTCCGACTTCATGAGGTCGAGTTGCAGACCTCAATCCGAACTGAGACCGGCTTTTTGGGATTAGCTCCACCTCACAGTATCGCAACCCTTTGTACCGGCCATTGTAGCATGCGTGAAGCCCAAGACATAAGGGGCATGATGATTTGACGTCATCCCCACCTTCCTCCGAGTTGACCCCGGCAGTCTCCTATGAGTCCCCACCATCACGTGCTGGCAACATAGAACGAGGGTTGCGCTCGTTGCGGGACTTAACCCAACATCTCACGACACGAGCTGACGACAACCATGCACCACCTGTCCACCGACCCCGAAGGGAAACCCCATCTCTGGAGCGGTCCGGTGAATGTCAAGCCTTGGTAAGGTTCTTCGCGTTGCATCGAATTAATCCGCATGCTCCGCCGCTTGTGCGGGCCCCCGTCAATTCCTTTGAGTTTTAGCCTTGCGGCCGTACTCCCCAGGCGGGGCACTTAATGCGTTAGCTACGGCGCGGAAAACGTGGAATGTCCCCCACACCTAGTGCCCAACGTTTACGGC
>NZ_JBHVDI010000219.1:0-4798 GCF_042802875.1 Kocuria sp. NPDC057446
CAGGCGCAGGCCCGCCCCGGCCGGCCTCGGGCGGGGACGCTGCCCCGCCGGGTGGATCGGACGGTGGACGGAGACTACTCGGCGGCGGTCTCGGTCTCGGCGGCCGTCTCGGCCGGGGCCTCGGTCGCGGCGGCGGTCTCGGCCTCCGCCGGCGCGGCGGTCTCGGCCGGGGCCTCGGTCGCGGCGGTCTGCTCGGCGGCGTGCTGCTCGAGCAGCTCGCGCTCCCACTCGGCCATCGGCTCGGCGGCCTGGTCGGCGCCGCCGGACTTCTTGTTGTGGCGCTCCATGAGGCCCTCGGCCACGGCGTCGGCGATCACGCGGGTCAGCAGGTTGACGGAGCGGATGGCGTCGTCGTTGCCCGGGATCGGGAAGGCGACCTCGTCGGGGTCGCAGTTGGTGTCGAGGATCGCGACGACGGGGATGCCCAGCTTCTGGGCCTCGTCCACCGCGAGGTGCTCCTTCTTGGTGTCCACGATCCAGATCAGGGACGGGGCCTTGGTCAGGTTGCGGATGCCGCCGAGGGTGCGCTCCAGCTTCTCCTTCTCGCGGCGCAGGAGCAGGAGCTCCTTCTTGGTGTACTGCGAGCCGGCGACGTCGTCGAAGTCGATCTCCTCGAGCTCCTTCATGCGCTCGATGCGCTTGGAGACCGTGGCGAAGTTCGTGAGCATGCCGCCGAGCCAGCGGTGGTTCACGTAGGGCATGCCCACGCGGGTGGCCTGCTCGGCGATGGCCTCCTGGGCCTGCTTCTTGGTGCCGACGAAGAGGATGGTGCCGCCGTGGGCCACGGTGGTCTTGACGGCCTCGTAGGCGCGGTCGATGAAGGACAGCGACTGCTGGAGGTCAATGATGTAGATGCCGTTGCGCTCGGTGAAGATGAAGCGCTTCATCTTCGGGTTCCAGCGGCGGGTCTGGTGGCCGAAGTGCACGCCGCTGTCGAGGAGCTGGCGCATGGTAACGACGGACATGTCGTCTCCTGGTCTCTCGTGCGGGAGGGCGTGCGACGACGCCCGGCCCGCGGGTTCGGTTCTCGGCTGCGTCCGGCGGACGAGCCCCTGGCGCAGCGGTGGGCGGACCCTGCGGGTCCGTCTCCCGGCCGCCGTGCCGCACCCCGCCGGGACGGGGAACGCGGACCGGGGCGGCCGGACCGGGACAGGAGGTCCCGGTGGCGCTGCGCGCGAAGTCAGCTGCTCGCCACCGCGCCGTCGGATCCGGCATCGGGGCCGGGTCCGGGGTGGTCGCGAGGGCGTGCCGCGAGGGCACAGAGAGCACACTGCGGGATCGAGTGTACTACAGGGCCCTGTCCGCCCTGCACACGGCCGGGGCGGAGGCAGGCGTCCCTCGCCGGTCCACAGCCCGGTCGGGGACGTCCCGTCCCCGGGCCCCGGCGCCGACAGTGGGGACATGCGCGTCCGAGGCCTCCCGCTCTCCCGTCCGTTCCGCAGCCCGAGCCCTGCGCGCCCCCGGGGGCCGGGCCCCGGCAGCGTGCGGTCCCGGGCGCTGCTGCTGGTGCTCGTGCTCGGGGCCGCCCTGCCCTCCCCCGGTTCGGCGGCGGCGGGGTGGGCGTGGCCCCTGTCGCCGCGCCCGGCGGTGGTGGTGGGCGAGTGGGCTCCGCCCGCCCAGCGGTGGTCTCGGGGCCACCGGGGCGTGGACCTGGACGCAGGCCCGGGCGCGAGCGTGCGCGCCCCGGCGGCGGGAACCGTGAGCTTCGTGGGGTTCGTGGTGGACCGTCCGGTGCTCACGCTCGACCACGGCGGGGGTCTGCGCTCGAGCTTCGAGCCCGTCGAGTCGGACCTGGTCACCGGGGAGCGGGTGCGCCGCGGACAGGTCGTGGGGGTGCTGCGCGGCCGCGGCCACTGCGACCCGGGGACCTGCCTGCACTGGGGCGTGCGCCGGGACGGCGACTACGTCAATCCGCTGCAGTTCGTCGGCGCGCTCGAGCCCTCCGTGCTGCTGCCCGTGCCCGAACGGCTGCGGGCCGCGGCTCAGCCCTCGCCGTCCTGAGCGTCCTCGACGCCCTGCTCGACGTCGTCGACGACGTCCTCGGCGCCCTCCCGGACCTGGTCGGCGCCCTCCTCGACCTCCTGCTGGACCTGGTCGGCGCCCTGCTCGACGTCCTCCTGCGTGGTGTCGCAGCCGGTCAGGGCGGCGAGCACCAGGACGGCGGCGGACAGGAGGCTCCACGGTGTGCGGCGGCTCATCTCGGGATCCTCTCGACGGGTGGTGCGCGGCGCGGAGTCCCAGTGCACCACATCCCCCGGGGGACGCGCATCCCGGGGGAACGCGAGCACCCCTCCCCCGGGAGACGGCCGGGAGGAGGGGTGAGGAGTAGGGCCGGTGGGGCTTGAACCCACGACCGAAGGATTATGAGTCCTCTGCTCTGACCGGCTGAGCTACGGCCCCGCACCGGGACGGGCCCGGCGGCGCAGCACCACGTTACCGCACGAGCGCGGCCAGCCGCCGCCGGATCCGCCGCGGTCTCGCGGTGCTGGGGCGCGCGGGCTCGGGACGGTTCCCCCGGTAGAGCCGCAGGAAGGTCTCCAGGGTGCGCGGGAAGCTGTGCTGGGCGACCTTGCGGCGGCTCTCGCGGCCCATCCGCGCGCGCTCCTCGGGCGGGGCGTCCAGCACGAGGGCGAGCTTGCCGGCCAGGTCACGCGCGTCGCCGGGGGCGAAGAGCCAGCCGTTGACGCCGTCCTCGGCCAGGTGCGGCAGCGCCCGTGCGTCGGCGAGGACCACGGGCCGGGACGCCGCCATCGCCTCGAGGGTGACCAGCGACTGCAGCTCGGCCGTGCCGGGCTGGCAGAACACGTCGGCCCGGAGGTACGCCGCACGAAGCTCCTCGTCGGGGACGTAGCCCAGGAAGCGGACCCGCCCTTCCACCCCGAGGCCCCGCGCCAGCTTCTCGAGCGCCGGGCGCTGCTCGCCGTCGCCCACGATCTCCAGACGGGCGTCCAGCTCGGCGGGCAGCAGGGAGAGGGCCTCGATGAGCACGTCGACGTTCTTCTCGACCGCCAGCCGGCCGGTGTAGAGCACGGTGGGGGGCCCCGCCGGTCGCGGCCGCTCGCCCTCGTGGGCCTCGTAGTCCGCGATCCTGATCCCGTTGGACACGGCGAGCACGGTGTCGGGGAAGCCGTTGCGGCGCATGTCGTCAACCGCGAGCGGGGTGGGAGCGGTCACCACGTCGCAGGCGCCGAACACCCGGACCATGTCACGCCAGGACACCGCGCGGTACCGGTTGAGCACCCAGGCCGGGAACGGCAGGAACGGCTCCAGGTTCTCGGGGACGAAGTGGTTGGTGCCCACGATCCGGATGCCCCGCCGCCGGGACTCCCGCACGAGCAGCCGGCCGATGATGTAGTGACACTGGACGTGGACGACGTCGGGGCGCACCTCGTCGAGCACCCGACGTATTTCCCCGGCGACCTGCCACGGGAAGCAGAAGCGGAAATAGGGGTGGGTGAACGCCCGGTGGGAGCGGAGGCGGTGCTCGACCACGCCGTCGTCCTGGGCCACGGACGACGGCCCGGGCTCGGGGCGGGCGCACACGACGTGCACCCGGTGGCCCTGCTCGTGCAGGCCCCGCGCGAGACGGTGCGCGAACTGCGCTGCTCCGTTGACGTCCGGCGGATAGGTCTCGGGGCCCAGGAGGACGGTCAGGGGGTGGTCGGTGGTCGCGGTGTGGGCGCTCAAGCGTGTCTTCCCGGTCGGTCGTGTGCTGGGCGGTGGTGCGCCGCGCGGCCGCGGGCGGGGCCCTCGGATGCCGCGGGACACTGTGCCGAGGAGCCCGGCACCTGCTGCGCCCGGTCCTGCCGTGCGAGCTCGGCGCGGCGCTCGAGCACCTCCGGGTGGTGCTGCGAGAGCACGGCGACCCCGACTATAGCAACGCCGCCTGCGCCGGCCATGAGCATCCCGACCGGGACGGAGAACCCCGGGGCCGCTTCGCCCAGGACCAGCAGCCCCAGGAGGACCCCCACCATGGGGTCGATCACGGTCAGGCCCGCGATCACGAGGTCCGGGGGTCCCGCGGCGAACGCCGTCTGCACGAACCACCCGCCGAGCACGGCCGCGACGAGCGCGCTGCCCACCGCGAGCCAGTTGACGTCGTCGAGAGGTGTCCCGGCACTGCCCTGGATCCGGATGAGGGTCATCCGCACCAGCACCGCCACGAAGCCGTAGAGGATTCCGGCGCCCACCACGTAGAACGTCCCGCCCAGGATGCGGCCGAACATCGCGGCGGAGACCCCCAGGACGCAGGTCAGCACCACGAGCATGACCACCACGGTGTGCTCCGCCCACTGCGAAACGCCCTGCGCGGGGTCGGTCGCCGCCACGGCGCACGTCACGAAGACCGCGCCGCCCGCGGTGCACAGCCCGATCGCCGTCCAGGTGCGCCGGTTGATCCGCAGCCGGCGGTGCCGGGCGTGCAGCAGCGTGGTGATGACCAGGGCCACGACGCCGATCGGCTGGACCACCGTCACGGTGGCCAGTCCGAGCGCGGTGACGTTGAGGCCGGTGCCCGCGCCCAGCAGACCCAGGCCCAGCAGCCAGCGGGGACGGCGCAGCAGCTCGGGGACGTTGCGCAGGCCCAGCCGTCCCTGCGCGACGTCGGCCACGGCGCTGCTCTGCTGCTGCGTCCCGACGGCCAGGCACACGGCCGAGAGCAGCGCCAGGGCGACCGCCAACCACTGGCTCATGGCACCCACCGATCTCTCGTCACGCCCGGGATTCTATCGACCCGGCCCGCCCGGCCGCCCCGTGGCGCGTGGATCTCGGGTGAACGCACGGCGAAGGCCCGGAAGCC
>NZ_JBHVDI010000220.1:0-4637 GCF_042802875.1 Kocuria sp. NPDC057446
GGACATCCTTCGCGGGGAGGGCCGCCGCCGTCGTGGCCCGCGGGCCGGTCAGTCCTGCATGTCCTCGAGCTCGATGCCGGTGGTCTCCCGGACCATCTTGATCGTGAAGATCAGCGAGACGAGGCCGAAGAACGCGTAGAGCCCGTACGCGACGCCCAGGGAGAAGGCGGCCAGGGCGGGGAACGTCACGGTGACCACCCAGTTGGCGATCCACTGCACGAACCCGGCCACGGCGAGGGCGGCGCCGCGGATCCGGTTGGGGAACATCTCGCCCAGGAGGACCCACATCATGGGGCCCCACGAGACGCCGAAGAAGACCACGAACAGGTTGGCGGCCACGAGCGCCAGGGGACCGGCGGCCGGGCCGAGGTCGGGCTGGCCGTTCACGACGTCGGCCGTGGCGAACAGGACGGCGAGGGTGGCGAGGGAGAGGGTCATGCCCGCCGAGCCGATGAGCAGGAGCCGGCGCCGGCCGACCTTCTCGACGAGCGCGATCGCCACGATGGTGACCGCCACGTTGACCACGGACGTGATGACGGTGATCGTGAACGAGTCGGCCTCGGTGAAGCCCACGGACTGCCAGAGCACGGTCGAGTAGTAGAAGATGACGTTGATGCCCACGAACTGCTGCAGTGCGGCCAGGCCGATGCCGACCCACACGATGGGCTTGAGACCGGCGGTCCGTCCCCGCAGGTCGGACAGCCGGGGCTTGTGCTCGATCCGGAGGGATTCCTTGATGAGGCGCACGCGTTCGGCCGCCGACGCGGGGCCCTGCAGATTGGCCAGCACGGCCTGGGCCTCGTCCGGGCGGCCGTCCTCCACCAGGTAGCGGGGGGACTCCGGGATCGTGAACGCACCGATCAGATAGGCGACGGCCGGGATGGCCTCGGCCATGAACATCCACCGCCAGGCCTCCAGGCCGAGCCACAGCTCCTGGGTGGCCCCGCCGGCCAGGGCGGCCAGCCAGGCGTCGACGGCCAGGGCGATGAAGATGCCGAGCACGATGCCCATCTGCTGCAGCGAGCCCAGCCTGCCTCGGATCGACGCGGGCGCCACCTCGGCGATGTAGGCCGGAGCGATGACGGAGGCCACGCCCACGCCCACGCCGCCGACGACGCGCCAGAAGATCAGCCACCCGAAGCTGTCGACCACGCCGCAGCCGATCGCGCTGACCAGGAAGAGGACCGCTGCGATCTTCATGACCGGGACGCGGCCCAGCAGATCGGCCACCCGGCCGCCGAAGAACGCGCCGGTGGCGGCCCCGAGCAGCGCGGAGGCCACGGCGAAGCCGAGTGGTCCGGGGGCGACCCCGAACTCCTCCCGGATGGCGCCGACCGCGCCGTTGATGACCGCGGAGTCGTAGCCGAAGAGGAAGCCGCCGAAGGCGGCGACGATGGTGATCCGGAGGACCGCCGAGGTGTTCGGGTGCTCCGCGACCCTGGGGGTCGTGGCGTCTTGGCTCATCGGACAGCTCCCTTGCTGGTGGAGTGACTCGCTGGTGGAGAGATCGGCTGCTGGAGGAGGGTGCGGGCGGGACGTGCCGCCCGCCGCACCCCCGGGACGGGTGCACCCGCCGACGCCGAGGGATGCGTGTGACGCGGTCCACACTAAAACTCAGGGCGCTGAATGTCCATTAGTCGAAGATGCGGTACGTCCGGCGCGTCATCGTCCGGCGGCGTCGCCCGTGGGCAGCTCCGCGTGCTGCAGGGCGAGGACCACGGCGCCCACCACGTGGGCCTCGATCCCCAGCCGGGCGGCCTCGATCCGGAGGTCCCGGACGCCGCCGTGGACCCCGTGCCGGGAGACGACGTCGCGCAGCGGGGCGAGCAGCAGCTCGCCGGCCCGGGAGAGCTCGCCGCCGACGACCACGAGCTCCGGATTGATGGTGTTGCACAGGTTGGCCACCGCGGTGCCGAGCAGGCGGCCGGTGTCCCCGATGACCCGCGCGCAGCCGAGGTCGCCGCCCAGCGCCGCGGCCACGAGGTCGGGCACGGTCAGGTCGGCGCCGTGGGTGTCGGCCAGCAGGCGGGTGATGTTCCCGGAGGAGACGTAGGTCTCGAGGCAGCCCCGGTTGCCGCACCGGCACACGCGCCCGGTCTCGTCGACGGTCGTGTGGCCGAGCTCCCCCGCGGATCCGGTGGCCCCGCGGAACAGGGACCCGTCGAGGATCAGACCCGCGCCCACGCCGTGGCCGAGCTTGAGGTAGGCCATGTTCCGGGCTCCGCGCCCGGCGCCCCACGCGTGCTCGCCGAGCGCGCCCGCGTTGGCGTCGTTCTCGACGACGACGGGCAGGCCCAGCCGCCGGCCGGCCTCCTCGCGCACGTCGATCCCGCTCCACGCCGGCAGGATGGCACCGGCGCTGATCAGCCGGCCCTCGAGGTCCACGGGGGCCGGGAGGGTCAGCCCGGCGGCGAGCAGCCCGGACCGGGCCGTGCCCCGGTCCCGGAGCAGGGTGTCGAGGGTCCTGCCGACGAGCTCGAGGTCCTCGGCGAAGCGGTGCTCGTCGGGCAGCTCGTGGCGCCGCTGCGCGAGGATCTCCTGGTTCAGGTCCGCCACGGCCACCGTGACGTGGCGGTGGCCCACGTCGATGCCGACCACGTGGCCGGCCGAGCCGCGGAAGCCGATGAGCTGGCCCCGCCGGCCGGCGCCGTCCGACGCCGCGACGAACAGCCCGGCGTCGATCAGCTCGTGCACGATGCTGGACACCGTCGACGGTGCCAGTGCGGTGCGCCGGGAGATCTGCGCCTGCGTGAGCCGGCCGTCACGGCGCACCGTGTCGAGCACCCGGCGCTGGTTGGCGTTGCGCAGGGACGTCTGCGAACCGGGCGGAACCGAGGACCCTGCGGACTCGGACATCGTCGTCCTCTTTCACCAGTGAACGTGAACGGGAACACCATCCTAAACAGCGTTCACAGGTCGAAGACAGAGGGGAAGGCGGGCCGGCGTCCTGCCGAACGCGATCCGGAGCGGACCGGGACGTGGCCCGGGAGCGCTCAGCGGACGGAGCCGGCCTCGGCGATCAGGCTCCGGGTGGTGGCGACCTGGGCGGGGGAGGCGGCGACGAAGTGCTCGTCGCGGGTCACCACCGTGGGCACCGTGGCGTTGCCGTCGTTGAGGGACTCCACGAAGGCCAGGGCGTCGCGGTCCTCCCAGATGTTGGTCCACGTGGCCCGTTCCGCGTCCGGGCCCAGCCCGCGCTCGAGCATGCTGCAGAAGGGGCACCCGGGCCGCCAGTAGACGGCCACCCCGCCCTGCTCGACGTGCTGCTGGGCCTCGGTGTGGGAGGTGGCGGGGCGGGCGTGGCGGGACGGGTCCTTCTTGAACACGGATGCTCCTCACGGGGTCGGGCGGCACGGTGGAGATGGCGGCCCAGTCTAGCCGGGGTCACCGCCGTCAAGGGCTGTCCCCTGATGAGGGGACACCGTGCGGAGCTCGGTCCGGACGCGATCATCCCGCGGGAAGGGGTGTGAGGCGGCATGCTCAACCGAACAAGGGTGAAAGATGTAGAATGCTGCGGCGTTCCACGTGAAACAGCCATTCTGCTGAACAATCTCGCCCCGGAAAGGATGATCGGAAGGATGGGCGCACCAGAACGTCGTGGAGCGTCACACAGGGCGCCGGGGGAGGACGTACCGCCTCGAGAGCTTCATGATTTGTCATTCTCTGTATCGATTCGGGGAATTCTTCCGCAACTCCCTTGCCACCCGGTCTCCCGGCGGTCCGCGGAACGTGGCGTGTGTCATGGTGGTGGGCATGGCAATACCGGCGCAGCATTCTTCCCCCCGGCCGGCCCGCTCCACCTGGTCCCTCCCCCAGCTGCACCAGTGGGTGGTCGTTCCCTTCATCGTCGTGCTCGTCACGGCGACCGTGGGACGGCTGCTGGTGTACTCCCCCGGGATCGCGGCACAGGAGACCGAGGTCCTGCTCCGGCTCGACGCGGCACGCCTCGGCGTCCTCGACGCGGCAGCACTCGTCCTGCACCACGCGTTCTCCACCCCGGGCGCGTTCGCGATCATCGCGGCGCTCACGGCGTGGCTCGCCCTCGCGCGCCGGTGCCCGTGGGACGCCGCCGGCTTCGTGATCACGGCGCTCTCCGGCTGGGCCGCGGTCGGGATGGTCAAGGTCGCCGTCGGCCGCCCCCGGCCGGACAGCACGGCGTTCCCGGAGCCGCTCGTCGTCGTCGAGGGCCTCACGTCCTTCCCGTCCGGGCACGCGGGGGCCGCACTGGCCATCGCGGCCGCGTTCTGCCTCGCGATGCGCCGATCGGGCCTCGCCTCCGCCGTGCTCGTCGCGGGCCTGGGCGCCGCCGTGCTCGTGGGCCTGTCCCGTCTCTACCTGGGCGTGCACTATCCCGTGGACGTCCTCGCCTCGTTCCCCGTCGCGTGGGCGGGCCTGGCCGTGGGGTGCGGACTCGCCAACCACCTCGTGCCCGCGCTGGCCTACGGCTTCGGCTGGCGGCAGGAGGGCGCCGCGTGGGACGACGACGTCGACGGGGACGCCGCCACCGCGGAGGAGCCCGTGGTGGACGCCCGTCCCGACACGGCGCGGATGCCGGTCGTGGCCCGGCGGACGGACCACCACGCCGCCTGACGCACGGTGCGCACCCGCGGGAGGGCGCCCGGAGCCACGGCTCCGGG
>NZ_JBHVDI010000221.1:0-4589 GCF_042802875.1 Kocuria sp. NPDC057446
GACCTCTTCGAGACCGTCCGCACGCACCGGCTGGGATCGGCCGCGCCGACGACCCGCCGCCCGGGGCCTCGCCGTATCCGGGCCTGGAGTGTTCGGGCACCGTGGCGGCGGTCGGGGCCGGGGTGCGCGGCTGGTCGGTGGGGCAGCGGGTGTGCGTGCTGCTGGCCGGCGGCGGCGATCTTCTCGGCGGCGGAGCCCGAGAAGGCGTGCGCCGTCACGTTGACCGCGACGGCGATGTCGCCGGAGCCCAGCACCTTGACGGGCTGGTTCTTGCGGACCGCTCCGCGGGCCACGAGCGACTCGACGGTCACCTCGCCGCCCTCCGGGAAGAGCTCGGTGAGCTTGTCCAGGTTGACGACCTGGTACTCCACGCGGAACGGGTTCTTGAACCCGCGCAGCTTGGGCAGGCGCATGTGCAGCGGCAGCTGCCCGCCCGCGAAGCCCGCCTTGACCTGGTACCGGGCACTGGTGCCCTTGGTGCCGCGGCCGGCGGTCTTGCCCTTGGAGCCCTCACCGCGACCCACGCGGGTCTTGGCGGTCTTCGCGCCCGGGGCCGGACGCAGGTGGTGCACCTTGAGGGCGTGCACCTTCTCGTTCTTCTCAGCAGTGTTCTCTGCCATGGTTACTTGGCCTCCTCGACCTTGACCAGGTGGGCGACGGTGTTGACCATGCCCGCGGTCACGCCGTCAGCCTTGCGGACCACGACGTTGCCCGGCCGCTTGAGGCCGAGGGACCGCAGGGTGTTGCGCATGTTCTGCTTCTGGCCGACCACGGACCGGACCTGCGTGATGCGCAGCTCCGCGCCGTCGGGCTGGATACGCTTGCCGGACATCAGGCACCTGCCTTCTGGATCGAGCGCAGCAACGGCCCGGGGACGACCTCGTCCATCGGCAGCCCACGACGGGCCGCGACGGCCGCCGGCTCCTCGAGCTGGCGGAGCGCCTCGATGGTTGCGTGCACGATGTTGATCTGGTTCGACGAGCCGAGGGACTTCGACAGCACGTCGTGGATGCCGGCGCACTCGAGCACGGCGCGGACCGGTCCACCGGCGATCACACCGGTACCCGGGGTGGCCGGGCGGAGCATGACGACGCCTGCGGCGGCCTCGCCCTGCACGCGGTGCGGGATCGTGCGGTCCTCGATGCGCGGGACGCGGAAGAAGTTCTTCTTCGCCTCCTCGACGCCCTTGGAGATCGCCGCCGGCACCTCCTTGGCCTTGCCGTAGCCGACGCCGACCATGCCGTTGCCGTCACCCACGACCACGAGGGCGGTGAAGCTGAAGCGACGACCGCCCTTGACGACCTTGGAGACGCGGTTGATGGTCACGACGCGCTCGAGGAACTTGTCCTTCTCCTCCTCGCGGCCGCCGCGGCCACCACGACCGCCGCGCTCACCACGACCGCCGCGCTCGCCACGGCCCCCGCGCTCGCCACGGCCCCCGCGGTCACCGCGGGAGTCCTGGGAGCGGTTGGGCTCGGTGGTCTGCTGGGCCCCGGTCGCCTCCGTGGAGGCAGTGCTGGCTTCCGTCACCTGGGTTTCCTTCTCGTTGTTCTGCTCGCTCACAGTGCCAGACCTCCTTCGCGGGCGCCGTCGGCGACAGCCGCCACGCGACCGTGGTACTTGTTGCCGCCGCGGTCGAACACGACGGACTCGACACCGGCGGCCTTGGCGCGCTCGGCCACGAGCTCGCCCACGCGCTTGGCCTTCGCGGTCTTGTCCGCGTCGGCGCCGCGCAGGTCGGCCTCCATGGTGGAGGCCGAGGCGACGGTGACACCCTGGGTGTCGTCGACGACCTGGACGAACACGTGGCGGGCCGAGCGGTTGACGACCAGGCGCGGGCGCGCGGCCGTGCCGGCCAGGTGCTTGCGCACCCGGACGTGGCGGCGGCTGCGGGCGGCGGCCTTGGACTTGCCCTTGATCTTCAGAGCCATGGTTACTTACCAGCCTTTCCGGCCTTGCGGCGGATCTGCTCGCCGGCGTACCGCACGCCCTTGCCCTTGTAGGGCTCGGGGGCGCGGAGCTTGCGGATCTTGGCGGCGACCTCGCCGACCTGCTGCTTGTCGATGCCGTTGACCGAGAGCTTGTTGACGCCCTCGACGGCGAACGAGATGCCCTCCGGCGCCTTGAAGGTGATCGGGTGGCTGTAGCCGAGGGCGAACTCGAGGTCCTGGCCCTTGGCCTGCACGCGGTAGCCGGTGCCGACGATCTCGATGCCCTTGGAGTAGCCCTGGGTGACGCCCTGGATCATGTTGGCGATCAGGGTGCGGGTGAGACCGTGCAGCGAGCGGGACTCGCGCTCGTCATCGGGTCGGGTGACGGTGAGGGTGCTGTCCTCGAGCGCGACGGAGATCGGGCTGGCAACGGTGTGCTGCAGCTCGCCCTTGGCGCCCTTGACGGAGACGACGTTGCCGTCGACTGTGATCTCCACACCGGCCGGCACAGAGATGGGGAGACGTCCGATACGTGACATGTTCTCTTCCTTTCTGTTCCGGGTTACCAGACGTAGGCGAGGACTTCGCCGCCCACGCCCTTCTTCGCGGCCTGCTTGTCGGTCAGCAGCCCGGAAGAGGTGGACAGGATGGCGATGCCCAGGCCGCCCAGGACCTTGGGGAGGTTGGTGGACTTGGCGTAGACGCGCAGGCCCGGCTTGGAGATGCGCCGGACGCCCGCGATGGAGCGCTCCCGGTTGGGGCCGAACTTGAGGGACAGCGTGAGGGTCTTGCCGACCTCGGCCGCCTCCTCCTTGTAGTCCGCGATGTAGCCCTCGGCCTTGAGGATGTCCGCCACGCGGGCCTTGAGCTTCGAGTACGGCATGCTCACGGAGTCGTGGTAGGCGGAGTTGGCGTTGCGCAGACGCGTCAGCATGTCCGCGACAGGATCTGTCATTGTCATTTTGGGGGCACGTGCCCTTCCTCGTCCCGGTTTCCGTACCCGGCGGCGCCCAGCGGGCGCCCGGTGCGGACCTGGAACGTAGCGAGATTAGTTGGTCTTGAAGGGGAAACCGAGCGCCTTCAGCAGCGCACGGCCCTCGTCGTCGGTCTTCGCGGTGGTGACCACCGTGATGTCCATGCCGCGGACCCGGTCGATGCGGTCCTGGTCGATCTCGTGGAACATGGACTGCTCGGTGAGGCCGAAGGTGTAGTTGCCGTTGCCGTCGAACTGGCGGTCCGACAGACCGCGGAAGTCGCGGATGCGCGGCAGGGCAAGGGTCACCAGGCGGTCGAGGAACTCCCACATGCGGTCGCCGCGCAGCGTGGTGTGCGCGCCGATCGGCATGCCCTCGCGGAGCTTGAACTGCGCGATGGACTTCTTCGCCCGGGTCACGAGCGGCTTCTGGCCCGTGATGGCGGTGAGGTCGCGGACGGCGCCGTCGATGAGCTTCGAGTCCTTGGCGGCGTCGCCGACACCCATGTTCACGACGACCTTGACGACGCGCGGGATCTCCATGACGTTGCCGTAGCCGAACTGCTCCTGCAGCGCGGGGACGACGGTCTCCTGGTACTTGTCCTTGAAGCGCGGGGACACGCTGATCTCAGTGGTCTCGGTCATCACAGGTCCTTGCCGGTGCTCTTGGAGACGCGGACGCGGACGGTCTTCTGGCGTCCGTCGCGCTCCACGGTCTCGGTGCGGTGGCCGACGCGGGTCGGCTTGTTGGTCTCCGGGTCCACGAGCGCCACGTTGGACACGTGGATCGGGGCCTCGACCTTGTCGATGCCGCCGGCCTCGCCCTGCATGGAGGCCTTGCGGTGGCGGGTCATGACGTTGACGCCCTCGACGACCACGCGGGAGGTCTCGGGGATCACGCGCAGGACCTTGCCCTGCTTGCCCTTGTTGTCCTTGCTGCCGGAGATGACCTGCACCAGGTCGCCGGTCTTGATCTTGAACTTCGCCATGGTCAGAGCACCTCCGGGGCCAGCGAGATGATCTTCATGAACTTCTTGTCGCGCAGCTCACGGCCCACGGGGCCGAAGATGCGGGTACCACGGGGGTCACCGTCGTTCTTCAGGATCACTGCGGCGTTCTCGTCGAACTTGATGTAGGAGCCGTCCGGACGACGGCGCTCCTTCTTGGTGCGGACGATGACGGCCTTGACCACGTCGCCCTTCTTCACGTTGCCGCCGGGGATCGCGTCCTTGACGGTGGCGACGATGATGTCGCCGATGCCTGCGTAGCGACGTCCGGATCCACCGAGAACACGGATGGTGAGGATTTCCTTCGCACCCGTGTTGTCGGCGACCTTCAGTCGCGACTCCTGCTGAATCACTGATTACTCCTGTCGTCACGCCGGTTCCAACACCGATCGAGAGCACGGTGCGGGCCTTGCGGAACAGCTTGTCGGATGATGTGCCCTCCCCCGGCGCACGCCGGACCGGGCCCAGCCCTCCATGCCAGGAGCATCTGAACCCGCCACCAGGTGGCACGGGGGCGCCCTGCACGCGGTCATTATGCGCTGGCACGAAGAGCTGTGGGTTGCACAGGCAGACGATTCGGCCCATACAAGCTCACCAGCCTAGCACAGACGGGGCGCCGTCCGTGCGGGGCGGTGAACGGACGACCGCACCCTGGCCACCGAGATCGTGCCGATGTAC
>NZ_JBHVDI010000222.1:0-4531 GCF_042802875.1 Kocuria sp. NPDC057446
CACGGGATGCTCGGCTTGACGTGCGGTCGCGGCCCCTCGGCCGTTGCCCCGGCGCCGCTCGCGCGGCGGCGGGGTGGTGCGGATCAGCGGGCCGCGGTGCCCTCGACGTAGTCGGCGTCCGGCGAGGTCCACGCGAAGAGCTTGCGCAGCTCCCGGCCGGTGACCTCGATCGGGTGGGACTCCTCCTTCTCGCGCAGCTTCGTGAACTCGGCGCCCCCGTTGTCCTGGTCCTCGATGAAGCGCTTGGCGAAGGTGCCGTCCTGGATGTCGGCCAGCACCGCCTTCATGTTCTCCTTGACGGCGGGGCTGATCACCCGGGGGCCGGAGACGTAGTCGCCGTACTCGGCGGTGTCCGAGATGGACCAGCGCTGCTTGGCGATGCCGCCCTCGACCATGAGGTCCACGATGAGCTTGAGCTCGTGCAGGACCTCGAAGTAGGCGATCTCCGGCTGGTAGCCGGCCTCGGTCAGGGTCTCGAAGCCGTACTGGACCAGGTGGGACATGCCGCCGCACAGGACCGCCTGCTCGCCGAAGAGGTCGGACTCCGTCTCCTCGGTGAAGGTGGTCTTGATGACGCCCGCGCGGGTGCCGCCGATGCCCTTGGCGTAGGACAGGCCCAGCTCGAGGGCCTTGCCGGAGGCGTCCTTCTCCACGGCCACGAGGGCGGGAACGGCGCGGCCGGCCTCGAACTCGCGGCGCACGGTGTGGCCCGGGCCCTTCGGGGCGACCATGACGACGTCGACGCCCTCGGGGGCCTCGATGTAGCCGTAGCGGATGTTGAACCCGTGGGCGAAGAAGATCGCGTCGCCCGGCTCCAGGTTCGGGGCGATCGACTCGGCGTAGACGTGGCGCTGGACCTGGTCCGGCGTCAGGATCATGATGACGTCGGCTTCCTTGACGGCGTCGGCGACGGTGAGCACGCGCAGGCCCTCGGACTCGGCCTTGGCGCGGGAGCGCGAGCCCTCGGCGAGGCCGATGCGCACGTCCACGCCGGAGTCGCGCAGGTTCAGCGCGTGGGCGTGGCCCTGCGAGCCGTAGCCGATGACGGCCACGGAGCGGTCCTGGACGATCGAGAGGTCGGCGTCGTCGTCGTAGAAGATCTCTGCCATGGGGTTGTCTCCTTGAAGCATGGGTGGGCGCGGCGGGGGCACCGCCGCGAGGTGGTTGGGGTGTCTGTGGGCCGGGCGCCCGCGTCCACCGCCGCCCGGGGGCGTCAGTGGCGCAGGGCGCGGTCGCTCATCGACTTGGGACCACGTCCGAGGGCCAGCGTACCGGCCCGGACGATCTCCCGGACGCCGAAGGGCTCCAGGATGTCCAGCAGCGCCCGGAGCTTCTCCGGGGCGCCGGTGGCCTCGATGACGAGCGACTCGGTGGAGACGTCGACAACGGTGGCCCGGAACAGGTCCGCGGCTTGGGTGACCTGCAGACGGGTCGCGGCGTCGGCGCGCACCTTGACCATGATGTGGTCGCGTTGCACCGACGACTCGGTGGTGAGCTCGACGATCTTGATGACGTTGATGAGCTTGTTCAGCTGCTTGGTGACCTGTTCGAGCAGCTCGCCCTCGGCGTCCACCACCACGGTGATGCGGGAGACGCCGTCGAGCTCCGTGGGTCCCACGGCGAGCGAGTCGATGTTGAAGGCGCGGCGCGCGAACAGTCCGGCCACCCGGGTCAGCACGCCCGGCTTGTCCTCGACCAGCACGGAGAGGGTGTGTCGGCTCATGGGTCAGTCCTCCTCGTCCCAGTCGGGGGTCATGTTGCGGGCGATCTGGATCTGGTCGTTGGACACGCCGGAGGGCACCATCGGCCACACCATCGCGTCGGCGGAGACCACGAAGTCGATCACCACGGGCCGGTCGTTGATCTCGAGGGCCTGCCGGATGACGTCGTCCACGTCCTCGTCCCGCGTGCAGCGCAGGGCGGCGCACCCGTAGGCGTCGGCGAGCTTGACGAAGTCCGGCACCATGATGCTGTCGTGGCCCGTGTTCAGGTCGGTGTTGGAGTACCGGCCGTCGTAGAACAGCGTCTGCCACTGGCGCACCATGCCCAGCGAGGAGTTGTTGATCACCGCCACCTTGATGGGGATCTTGTTGATCGTGCAGGTGGCGAGCTCCTGGTTGGTCATCTGGAAGCAGCCGTCGCCGTCGATCGCCCAGACCACGCGCTCGGGCTGGGAGACCTTCGCCCCCATCGCGGCGGGGACGGCGAAGCCCATGGTGCCCAGGCCCGCCGAGTTCAGCCACTGGCGGGGGCGTTCGTACTGCACGAAGTGGGAGCTCCACATCTGGTGCTGGCCCACGCCGGAGACGTAGACCGCCTCGGGGCCGGTCAGGGCGGAGATCCGCTCGATGACGTGCTGCGGCGAGCCGAGCCCGTCGGCCGGCTTGGGATAGCCCAGCGGGTAGGTGGCCTGCAGGCTGCTCAGCGCCGTCCACCACGAGGAGAGGTCGGGGCTGCCGCCGCGCTCGAACTCCTGGCGCACCGCGGCCACGAGGTCCGGCAGGATCTCCTTGACGTCGCCCACGATCGGCACGTCGGCGGTGCGGTTCTTGGAGATCTCGGCGGGGTCGATGTCCGCGTGGATGATCCTGGCCGTGGGGGCGAAGGTCTCGAGGTGCCCCGTGACGCGGTCGTCGAAGCGCGCGCCGAGGGTCACGAGCAGATCGGCCTGCTGCATCGAGTACACGGCCGGGACGGTGCCGTGCATGCCGGGCATCCCGAGGTTCTGCTCGTGGGAGTCCGGGAACACGCCTCGCGCGGTCAGCGTGGTCACCACGGGGGCGCCGGTCAGCTCGGCCAGCTCCATGAGCTCGGCGGCCGCGTCGGCGCGCATCGTCCCGCCGCCCACGTAGAGCACAGGCCGCTGGGCCGCCGCGATGAGCTTCGCGGCCTCCCGGATCTGCTTGGCGTGCCCGCGCGTGACGGGCCGGTAGCCGGGCAGGTCCATCCGGGGCGGCCAGGAGAACGTCATGGTGTCCTGCTGGGCGTCCTTGGCGATGTCCACGAGCACCGGGCCGGGCCGGCCGGTCGAGGCGAGATGGAACGCCTCGGCGAGCACCCGCGGGATGTCCTCGGCGTGGGTCACCAGGTACGAGTGCTTGGTCACGGGCATCGTCATCCCCACGATGTCCGCCTCCTGGAAGGCGTCCGAGCCGATCACCTTGGACGAGACCTGCCCGGTGATCGCCACCATCGGGATCGAGTCCATGTGCGCGTCCGCGAGCGCGGTGACGAGGTTCGTGGCACCGGGCCCGGAGGTCGCGATGCACACGCCCACGCGGCCCGAGGCGAGGGCATAGCCCTCCGCCGCGTGCCCGGCGCCCTGCTCGTGCCGGACCAGGATGTGGTTGATCTTGTCCGTGTCCATGAGCGGGTCGTAGGTCGGCAGGATCGCGCCGCCGGGGAGACCGAAGACGTCGGTGACCCCGAGCTCCTCCAGCGCCCGGATGACGGCCTGGGAGCCGGTCATCTCCGTGGGGGCCACCGTGTTGCTCGGGCCCATGACGGACGGGACGGCGGGGACGGACTTCTCGGGGGCCCCGGGGGGCCGGTGGTCAGCGGCGGTCTCCGCGCGCTTGGTGGCCATCAGCGCTGGGCTGATCGGCTGTCCCTTGCTCATGTCACTGTCCTTCTGGTCTGGCCAACTGGGCTGGGTGGTGGCTGTTCCGGGTCGGGAATCGCTCCCCCGTGGGCGCCGGGCAAGAAAAAAGGCCCTCGCTGCACCGGGAGGTGCGACAGGGCCCGTGCGCTCGACCGGTCGTCGGCTCAGGCCCCGCGTCCGACGAGGACGCGTACCGTGAGCTGGACGACACCGTGGCTGAGTTGCATGGTCCCATGCTCTGCCGCCCGCACGGGCGTGTCAATCTTCGGACGCCGCGTCCCACGATGTGAGACCGGGCACGTCCGGCGCCGCCGGTCGGCGGCGGGCCGGACGTCGAGCCGCCCCTCCTTCTGCAGGAGGAGCGGCCGCTCCTCCGCCGCGATGCGCTCGAGCCGGGGTCCGCGGGAGCCGCCGCACACGCGGCCGGCACGACGTGCCCTGCCCGCCGGCGGTCAGGGCCACCACGAGCACGTCGGTGCCGGGCAGCAGGTCCGGGAGGGGGACCACGCGCAGATCGGTGAGCGGGACGGGGCCCGGACGGGAAGGGGGAACCGATGCCGGACGCGGTGCGGAGGGCATGCGCGCCGTTCTGGACACTGCCGGCTCGCGGGCCCCGTCGATGCCTGGACGCGGAGCAGGAGGGACGCGGAATGGACACGGCGGGACGAGCTGGTAGAGTGTTCTCTCGTTGCGAGGCGGGACCCGGCGGATGCCGGTCGGCGCGATTCGGCCCCCGGGCCGGACCGTGCTACCGTTCTTGCCGCACCACCAGCGCCTCTAGCTCAATTGGCAGAGCAATTGACTCTTAATCAATGGGTTCTCGGTTCGAGTCCGAGGGGGCGCACCACGGAAGGACCCCACTGCGCGACGGCGCGGTGGGGTCCTTCGTCGTGCACCCGTCGTCCCGCCGCCTCGTGTGCGGGCCGGGGG
>NZ_JBHVDI010000223.1:0-4436 GCF_042802875.1 Kocuria sp. NPDC057446
CCCCCGGGAGTCGTCGCTCCCGGGGGCGCGGCCGTCCCCGCGACCGGGCGGGGAGGGCCCCCGCGCCGGTTCGTGGCCCGGCCCGGGATTTGCGACAATGGGGACCATGCGCTCCCTCGGATCCCCGACCCCGTCCAGCTCCCCGGCCGCCGAGCCCTCCTCCCGCACCGCCCTGTGGGGCACCGTGATCGGGCTGGCCGTGCTCGTGGTCATCTTCGTGGTGGCGCTCCTGCAGGCCGCGAACGCCAACTCGTGGCTGGGCTGGGCGCTCGCCGGGATCGCCCTCGGCTGGCTGCTGCTGGCCACCTGGGTGGTGCTCATGGTCCGCAAGGCCGCCCGGTTCGGGCGACGGCAGGTCGACGAGGCCCGGGAGCAGCTGCGCACCGGCTCCGGCCGGGCCCCCGCCGCCACCCGCTCGGGCGCCGCGGACTCCATGCGGGACGAGAAGCTCTCCCACAGCTTCCAGATCGTCCTGGTCCAGTCCAAGGTGATCAAGCAGGAGCTCTCCGCGCTGGACGTGGCGGGCCCCGAGCGCGAGGCGCTGGACCGGGCCCTCGACACCATCGACGTCACGGCCGGCAACGGGATGAGCATGCTGCGCCAGGAGCCCCTCAGCGGCACCGTGGTCGACTGACCGTCCCCGCCCCGCAGCACGCACGGGTCCGGCACGGACCCCGCACGATCCCCGAAACCCCCGCTCGCCACCACCCGGAAGCCAGGTGCCCCCGCATGTCCCGCCCCGAGAACCTCCTGCGCGTCGCCACCGTCAACGTCAACGGTCTCCGAGCCGCCTACAAGCGCGGCATGGCCGACTGGCTGACCGGCCGGGACGTCGACATCCTGTGCCTGCAGGAGGTCCGGGCCCCGGACAAGGTGGTCCGGGAGCTGCTGGACGAGCAGGTGTGGGACGTCCACCACGCCGAGGCCGCCGACAAGGGCCGGGCCGGGGTGGCCGTGGCCACCCGCCGGGACGCCCGCGGCGGGGCGCTGCTGCCCACGGCCCGGCGCGGCTCCATCGGCCACGAGCACTTCGAGACCTCCGGCCGGTGGGTCGAGACCGACCACGACCTGGCCGACGGCACCACGCTGACCGTGGTCTCCGCCTACGTGCACTCCGGGGAGGTCGGCACCCCCCGCCAGGACGACAAGTACCGCTTCCTCGACGTGATGACCGAGCGGCTGCCCGAGCTCGCCCGCACGCGGGAGCACGTGCTCGTCGTCGGCGACCTCAACGTGGGCCACACCGAGCTCGACATCAAGAACTGGAAGGGCAACGTCAAGAACGCCGGCTTCCTGCCCGAGGAGCGGGCCTACTTCGACCGCTTCTTCGGCGAGCACGGGTACAAGGACGTCGCCCGGGAGCTGGCCGGACCGGTCCCCGGGCCCTACACGTGGTGGTCCTACCGCGGCAAGGCCTTCGACACCGACGCCGGGTGGCGCATCGACTACCACATGGCCACCCCGGGGCTCGCGGCCCGGGCGGTGACCGCCGTGGTGGACCGCGCCGCCAGCTACGACACCCGCTTCTCCGACCACGCGCCCGTGGTGGTCGACTACCAGCTCTGACCCGTTCCCGCCCCGCGCCCGCCCGATCGAAGGACCCCGCACCGTGACCCCTGAGCCCGTACCGTTCGACGTCCCCACCGACACCGGCAGGCCGCGTGTCGTCTCGGGGGTCCAGCCCTCGGCGGACTCCCTGCACCTGGGCAACTACGTGGGGGCCGTGCGCAACTGGGTGGACCTCCAGGACGACAACGAGTGCGTGTTCTTCGTCGCCGACCTGCACGCCATCACCGCCGAGCAGGACCCGGCCGCCCTGGCCCAGCGGACCCGCACCACGGCCGCCCAGTACATCGCCGCGGGCATCGACCCCGAGCGCTCCACCCTGCTGGTGCAGTCCCACGTGCCCGAGCACGCCCAGCTGGCCTGGGCGCTCAACTGCATCACCGGCTTCGGCGAGGCGTCCCGGATGACCCAGTTCAAGGACAAGTCCGCCCGGCAGGGCGCCGACAACGCCACGGTCGGGCTGTTCGCCTATCCGGTGCTCATGGCCGCGGACATCCTGATCTACCAGGCGCACCAGGTCCCCGTGGGCGAGGACCAGCGCCAGCACCTCGAGCTGACCCGCAACCTCGCCCAGCGGTTCAACGCCCGCTTCGGGGACACCTTCGTGGTGCCGGACGCGAAGATCCTCGCCGAGTCCGCCAAGATCTACGACCTGCAGAACCCCACCGCCAAGATGTCCAAGTCCGCCGCCTCGGAGAACGGTCTCGTCCGGCTGCTCGACCCCGCCAAGAAGAACGCGAAGAAGATCAGGTCGGCGGTCACGGACGACGGCACGGAGATCCGCTTCGACCGCGAGGCCAAGCCGGGCATCGCCAACCTGCTGACCGTGTACTCGGCGCTCACGGGCCGCTCCGTGGCCGACGTCGTGGGGGAGTACGAGGGGAAGCTGTACGGCCACCTCAAGGTGGGGCTGGCGGACGTGGTGACCGAGACGCTGGACCCCATCCAGGCGCGGGCCCAGGAGCTGCTCGACGACCCCGCGGAACTGGACCGCCTCCTCGCCCGGGGCGCCGAGAAGGGGCGGGAGATCACCGTCCGGACCCTGGAGTCGGTCTACGACCGGATGGGCTTCCTGCCGCGCCTGGGCGGGTCCGGGGCGCTGGGCTAGGCTGGGTCCCGTCCTGTGAGGAGTTGAGTTGACCCGTACGCAGCAGTCCCCGACCATCCGCCCCGGCCAGGTGTACGCGGGCGTGGTGATCGAGCTGCCCGAGCCCGTGGGCCGGGAGCTGCAGGACTGGCGCGCGTCCTTCGGGGATCCCGCCTCCTACGCCGTGCCGGCGCACATCACGCTGATGATCGCCCCGCAGGCGGAGCGCTGGGCGGACGTGGTCGAGCGGGTGGGCTCCGTGGCCCGCGAGTGGGAGCCCTTCCGGGTGGAGATCAACGGCACCGGCACGTTCCGCCCCGTGAGCCCGGTGGTCTACCTGCGGATCGACGAGGGCGAGGAGCAGTGCCGGGCGCTGCACGACGCCCTGCACGAGGAGCAGCTCGTCTCGGCGTCCCCCTTCGAGTTCCACCCCCACGTCACGATCGCCCAGTCCGTGGAGGAGGAGGACCTCGACCGCGCCCAGGAGATGCTGCGGACCTACCGCGCCGGGTTCCTGGTGGACCGGATCGGCCTCTACGAGCTCGACGGCCGCGGCGTCTGGCGGATCCGCGAGGAGTTCCCCTTCACGGGGCGCGACCGCGACCGGCGCTGAGGCCGCCCCGGCCATGAGCACCCGCACGGGTCCCCGCCCCGGTCCCGCCCCGGAGCTCCCGCCCCGCGCGGTCGACCGGCACGGCATGCGGCAGGAGGCCCTGCGCCAGCGCGCCGTGCTGCGCGAGCGGCGCGCCGCCGGCGCCGGCGTCCTCGGCACGGCCGGCGCGGCCCTCGGGGCGGGCCTGGCCGCGACGTACGGGCGGATGCCGGTCCGGGTGGTCCTGCACTACCTCTTCCACGGCGGCCCCCTGATGGCCGCGGGGCTGTCCTTCGTGCTGATCTTCGCGTCCACCGCCCTGCTGGTGATGGGCTTCTCCGTGATCGGCGTGTTCCTCGGCAACGACCCCCTGGTGCGGGACGCCGTGGTGGAGGCCGTGACCGAGCGCGTGCCGGGGCTGCTCGACACCGGGGACGGGGGCGTGGTCCCCCTCGAGCTGCTCGAGGACAGCCGGCCCTTCACGCTCGCCACGGTGATCGGCGGCGCGGTGCTGTTCTTCTCCGGCTGGCGGTGGGTCTCCGGGGTGCGGCTCGCGTTCCGCCGGCTCTTCGAGGTGCCCCCGGCGAAGGGCCTGCCCGTCGCGGCCGTGCCGCGCGACCTGCTGGGCCTGCTCGTGCTGGGCGTGCTGCTCGGCCTCTCGGTGGTGGCCAACGGCGCGGCCTCCGGCTTCCTGGGCTTCCTGCTGGACGCCGCCGGGGAGCTCGGCTGGGGCAGCGGACCGGAGTGGCTGCGCACCGGGCTCACCTGGGCGCTGAGCACCCTGCTCGTCGTGGTGCTCGACGCGCTGTTCGCCCTCGAGCTCGTGCGGGGCGTGGCCGGGCTGCGGATCACCCGCCGCGCCCTGGCCGTGACGGTCCTCGCCGCGGCGGCCGGCAACTTCGCGCTGCGCTACATCGGCGGCACGGTGATCGCCGGGGCCACCACCAACCCGTACCTGCTGTCGGTGGCCCTCGTGGTCGGCGTGCTCCTGTGGTTCTACCTGTTCAACCAGGTGCTGCTGTTCTCGGCGGCGATCGGGGCGATCGTGCACGCGGACCAGCGCGGCGGCCGGGTGCACCCCGACGGCGAGCAGGTGGCGATCACCGTGGTGCCCATGGCGTCCCTGACCGGGGGCCGCTGAGCCGCCGCCCGCACCGACGGCCGCGGCCCGCCCCCCGCGGTGCAGGGGAC
>NZ_JBHVDI010000224.1:0-4433 GCF_042802875.1 Kocuria sp. NPDC057446
GGCAGTTCCTGACCGGAGGCCAGGGTGCGTTCGTTGGCGCCCGCCAGCTCCTTCTGGTAGCCGCGGAACGCCCGCAGCACCCCGGAGGCCAGTGCCCCGGCGCCCTCGCGCGCCGGGGCCTCAGCGGCGCAGGATCCGGCGGGCCAGCCGGTTGCCCACCACCTGCACGAGCTGGACCAGGACCACGATCACGGCGACCGCCGCCCACGTGACCTCGTCGTTGAACCGCTGGTAGCCCAGGCGCAGGGCGAAGTCGCCCAGTCCGCCGGCGCCGATGGCCCCGGCCATCGCGGACATGTCCGTGATGCCGATGACGAGGAAGGTGTAGCCGAGCACCAGGGGGCCCAGCGCCTCGGGCAGGATCACCGTGGTGATGATCCGGCCGCGGGAGACCCCCATCGAGCGGGCGGCCTCGACGACGCCGGGGTCCACGCTCATCAGGTTCTGCTCCACGATGCGCGCCACCGCGAACATCGCGCCGATCGTCATCGCGAAGATCGCCGCGTTGGGGCCCAGCCGGGTCCCGACGACCCCCTGGGTGACCGGGCCGAGGGCGGCCAGGAGGATGATGAACGGGATCGGCCGGACGAAGTTGACCACGAGGTTGAGCCCCTCGTGCACCGCGCGGTTCTCCAGGATGTTGCCCCGGCGGGTGACGTAGAGGCCCACGCCCACGAGCAGGCCGAGCAGGCCGGCGAGGACCAGGGTGACGGCCACCATGTAGAGGGTCTCCCCGAGCGCGGACAGCAGCTCGGGTCCCAGGACGGACCAGTCGTTCACGCGGCCACCTCTCTCAGGGTCGTGATGCGGGACATCTCGTCGACCACGGCCTGCACGGCCGCGTCCTCACCCGTCAGCTCGAAGGTCAGGGACCCGAACGACTGCTCCTGGAGCACGCTGATCCCGCCGTAGGCGATGGTGAAGCGGACCCCGCGGGCGGCGCCGTCGGAGAGCACCCCGCCGATGTCCACGCCGTCGCCGACGTCCACGATGACCAGGCGCCCGCGGTGGGCGCGGCGCAGCCGCTCCACCTCGCGGGCGTCGGGCACCGAGTGCAGGACGGAGGAGACGAAGCGGCGGGCGGTCTCGGTGCGGGGCCTGGCGAAGATGTCCACCGTGGAGCCGTGCTCCACGACCTTCCCGTCCTGCATCACGGCCACGCGGTCGGCGATCGCCCGGACCACGTCCATCTCGTGGGTGATGATCACGATCGTGATCCCCAGTTCCCGGTTGACCCGCTGCAGGACCTGCAGCACCTCCTGGGTGGTCTCGGGGTCGAGGGCGCTCGTCGACTCGTCGGCCAGGAGCAGCTTGGGGCTGGTCGCCAGGGCGCGGGCGATGCCCACGCGCTGCTTCTGCCCGCCGGAGAGCTGCTCCGGGTAGTTGCCGGCGCGCGCGGACAGACCGACGAACTCGAGCAGCTCGGCCACGCGGGCCCGGCGCTTCTCCTTGGGCCAGCCGGCCCGCTTGAGCGGGTACTCGACGTTGCCGGCGACGGTGCGGGAGGTGAAGAGGTTGAACTGCTGGAAGATCATCCCGATCTCCTGCCGGACGGGCGCCAGCTCGGTCTCGCGCCGGCCGGCCACCTCGAAGCCCTCCACGGTCAACGACCCCGAGGTCACGGGCTCGAGCCCGTTGATCAGGCGCACGAGGGTGGACTTGCCCGCCCCCGAGTAGCCGATGACCCCGAAGATCTCGCCGCGGCGGACGTCGAGGGTGACGTCGTCGACCGCCAGCACCTCGCGCGCCGACCGCCCCGAACCGGTGCGGAAGGTCTTGGAGACGTTGCGGAAGGAGACGAGCACCTCGTCCGGGCGCCCGGCGGTGGACGGCCCGGTGGGGACCGTCGCGCTCACTGCTCCTGGTCCTTCAGCTCCTGCTGGTAGCGTGCGGTCAGCTCCTGGAGCTCCTCCGGCTCCAGCTGGAGCGGCACGGCCGTGTCCTTGGTCTCCTCCATCTCCGCGTCCAGCACGGCCTGCTCGTGGTAGAGGTCCGCGACCTGGCGGAGGGTCTCGTCGTCGGCGAGCTCCTCGGTGGTGGTGAAGAGGTTGACGTAGGCGCGCGAGCCCTCCGCCTCCGGGTCGTCCTGGGCCAGTGCGGACTTCGGGTCGATGTCCGCGCGGGCCAGGAAGTCGTTGTTGATCACCGACCCGGCCACCGAGTCGAGCGAGAGCACCGTCTGCTCCGCGGAGACCGGTGTGACCCGCACCGTCGAGGCCTCGGCGTCGACGTCCAGCTCGGTGGGGATGAGAGTGTCGCTCTTCAGCTCGACGAGACCGGCGGACTCGAGCACGAGCAGGGCCCGGGACAGGTTCACGGAGTCGTTGGGCACCGCGATCTCGTCGCCCTCCTGGAACTGCTCCACGGAGTCGTACTGGTTGGAGTACAGGCCCAGGGGGTAGATCGACGTCGAGCCGATCGGGGTGATGGAGCTCCCGGCGGAGTTGTTGTAGTCCGAGAGGAACGGGACGTGCTGGAACCAGGTCATGTCCACGTCGCCGGACTCGGTGGCGGGGTTGGGCTGGTTGTAGTCGGAGAAGTCGACGTACTCGACGGTGATGCCCTGTTCCTCGGCCAGCTGCTGGAGGACGTCGTGGGTCGGGTGGGAGCCGACGACGCCGATGGAGATCTTACCGTCGGCGAGGGCTCCCTCACCGGAGGACTCCCCGGCGGAGCCGCCGCAGGCGGTGAGGGTGAGGCCGAGGGTCGTGGCCAGGGCGAGGAAGGGGAGGCGCTGCGATCGCATGTGGGGCCTTTCCGTGGGTCCGGGGTGTCGGAGGTCTCCACCGGCGGCAACGGGCCCGGCGGCCACGGTCGAGGGCGCGCCGGAGGCGCGTGCGCGGTCGGACCGTACTTGCCGCCGGCCTTCGATGGCCGGTGCCGGATGGTTCCACCTGGGGCACCCCACTACGGGAGAGGGTTGCCGCCCAGCAAGCCAGGGCTTCGCGCTGGGACTCGTCATCCGCCCGACAGACTAGCACGTGCGGTGGGGGTGGATCCGGTTCCGTCAGCGGGCGAGGACCTCGCGGGCCCGGTGCCGGGCCCACCCCTCGGCCGCCAGCACGGCCTCGAGCTCCAGCGGGCCGTCGTCGTCGTGCTCGTTCAGAACCGCCTTGACCGTGTCCACGATGGCGGGAAAGCGGATCCGGCCGTCGTGGAAGGCGTGCACCGCCTCCTCGTTGGCGGCGTTGAACACGGCGGGAAAGGTTCCGCCCCGCTCACCGGCCGCCTTGATCAGGTCCACGGCCGGGAACGCGACCGGGTCGAGGGGCTCGAAGGTCCACTCGGTGGCGCGCGTCCAGTCGCAGGGCGCGGCGGCGCCGGGCAGCCGGTGGGGCCAGGCGAGGCCCAGGGCGATGGGCAGGCGCATGTCCGGCGGTGAGGCCTGGGCGAGGGTGGAGCCGTCCACGAACTGGACCATGGAGTGCACCACAGACTGGGGGTGGACCACCACGTCGATGCGCTCGAGGGGAACGTCGAAGAGGAGGTGGGCCTCGAGGACCTCGAGCGCCTTGTTGACCATGGACGCCGAGTTGGTCGTCACCATCAGCCCCATGTCCCAGGTCGGGTGGCGCAGCGCGTCCCGGGGCGTGACCGCCTCCAGCTCCGCCCGGGACCGGCCGCGGAAGGGACCGCCGGAGGCCGTGAGCACGAGCCGGTCGACCTCTGCGGCGGTGCCGCCGCGCAGGGCCTGCGCCAGCGCCGAGTGCTCCGAGTCCACGGGGATCAGGGCGTCCGGGTGCCCGGTGGCCGCGGCGGCCGCCTTGACGAGGGTGCCGCCGGCGATCAGCGACTCCTTGTTCGCGAGCGCGAGCCGGTGCCCGGCCCCCAGCGCGGCCAGCGTGGGGGCGAGGCCGATGGAGCCGGTGATGCCGTTGAGCACGAGGTCCGCGCCGGGGTGGGCGGCCGCCGTGGAGGCCGCCTCGGGGCCGTGCTCGATGTCGGGCCGGTAGCCCGTCGCCCCGGCGGCCGCGGCCCGCTCCGCGATCAGGCGGGCCAGTCGGACCGCGTCCCGGCCGGTCCCGCTCGTGGCCACGACCGCCGCGCGGGTCTCGACGGCCTGCTCGGCGAGCAGCTCCAGGTGGCGGGCGCCGGCGGCGAGAGCCACCACGGTGAAGGGGTCCGCGGCCTCGAGCCCCCGGGCGGCCCGCACGACGTCGAGCGCCTGGGTGCCGATCGAGCCCGTCGAGCCGAGGACGCCGATCCTGCGGGGACCGGCGGCGGCCAGCGCGCGCAGCTCGGGCGTCGGGCGGGTGCGGGGCGGGGAGGCGGGGGGCGTCATGGCCCCAGTATCCCCCAGCGGGCCCCCGGTGCCGCGCCCCCGGATCGCCTGCGGGGGCGCGACGGCGGCCGGTCCGGGACCGGTCCGTCGTGTCCGGACCCGGAACGGACCGAGGCCCCCGACAACCCGGACGGGGTGCCGGGGCCCAGGC
>NZ_JBHVDI010000225.1:0-4429 GCF_042802875.1 Kocuria sp. NPDC057446
GCCCGCGGCACCCCGAGGATCAGGCCCCGTCCACGCCAGCGTGGGCGGGGCCTGACCCGTCGGCGGGCGCGAGCCCGCCCGCCCGGCGCGCGCCCCCGGTGAGTCCCGGGCGGGCCGCGTTCGTTAGACTTGCCGGAGTCGTCCGCGCCCACCGGGTGCGCGGACCCCGGACCGACCTCCCGCACCACCACACCCCCCGCCGCCGGATGCCGGTCGGACCCAGTCTCTAGGAGGACATGTGCTCAGCGCTTTCGGACGGGCGTTGCGAACCCCCGACCTGCGACGCAAGCTGGGGTTCACCCTCGCCCTCATCGTGCTCTACCGCCTGGGCACGTTCATCCCGGCGCCGGGCGTCGACTACGGCAACGTGCAGCAGTGCCTGGCCCTGGGCACCACCACGGGCGGCGTGTACGACATGGTGAACCTCTTCAGCGGCGGCGCCCTGCTGCAGCTGTCGGTCTTCGCCCTGGGCGTCATGCCCTACATCACCGCGAGCATCATCGTGCAGCTGCTGCGCGTGGTCATCCCGCGCTTCCAGGAGCTGCACGAGGAGGGGGCGCAGGGGCAGACGCAGCTGACCCAGTACACCCGCTACCTCACGATCGGCCTCGCGCTGCTCAACGCCACCACAGTGGTCTCCCTCGCCCGCTCCGGTGCGCTCCTGGGGGACTGCCCCCTGCCGATCATCCCGGACGACACCTGGCTCGCCGTGCTCATCATCATCATCACGATGACCGCCGGAACGGCGATCATCATGTGGCTGGGCGAGCGGATCACGGAGAAGGGCGTGGGCAACGGCATGTCGCTGCTCATCTTCACCTCCATCGCCGCGACCTTCCCCTCCGCGCTGGGCGAGATCCTCCGCACCCGCGGCTGGGGCGTGTTCCTCGCCGTGCTGGCGGTGGGTCTCGTGGTGATCACCTGCGTGGTCTTCGTGGAGCAGTCCCAGCGCCGCGTGCCCGTCCAGTACGCCAAGCGGATGGTGGGCCGGCGCACGATCGGCGGGACCACCACCTACATCCCGCTCAAGGTCAACATGGCCGGCGTCATCCCGATCATCTTCGCGTCCTCGATGCTGATGCTCCCCGGCATGCTCGCCCAGTTCGGCATGCCCGACGACGGCACCGACATCCCCGGCTGGGTCACCTGGATCAACACCTACCTCATCACCGGCGACCACCCCGTGTACATGGCGATGTACTTCCTGATGATCGTGTTCTTCACGTACTTCTACGTGTCGATCACCTTCAACCCGGAGGAGGTCTCCAACAACATGAAGCGCTACGGCGGCTTCATCCCGGGGATCCGCGCGGGCCGGCCCACCGAGAAGTACCTCGCGTACGTGCTCAGCCGGATCACGTTCCCGGGCGCCCTCTACCTGGGCATCGTCTCGATGATCCCGCTCGTGGCGCTCGTGGTGATCGACGCGAACCAGAACTTCCCCTTCGGCGGGCCGTCGCTGCTCATCATGGTGGGCGTGGGCCTGGACACGGTGAAGCAGATCGAGGCCCAGCTGCAGCAGCGCAACTACGAGGGCCTGCTGCGCTGACCCCCGTCCCGCCGGGGCGCCGGGGACGTCCCGGTAGACTGTGACCGCAGCCACCACCCACCGCAAGGAGACTTCATGACCCGCATGCTCATCATCGGCCCCCCCGGCGCAGGCAAGGGCA
Source organism: Kocuria sp. NPDC057446 (assembly GCF_042802875.1). NCBI lineage: Bacteria > Bacillati > Actinomycetota > Actinomycetes > Micrococcales > Micrococcaceae > Kocuria > Kocuria sp. NPDC057446. The sequence continues at coordinate 1,671 of NZ_JBHVDI010000225.1, forward strand.
CCCAGGCCGTGCGCATCTCGGAGCAGCTCGGCATCCCGGCGATCTCCACCGGGGACATCTTCCGGGCCAACATCAAGGGCCAGACCCCCCTGGGCCAGGAGGCGAAGAGCTACATCGACGCCGGCGACCTCGTCCCGGACTCGGTGACCAACCGGATGGTCCGCGACCGGCTCGCCGAGACGGACACCGCCGACGGCTTCCTACTCGACGGCTACCCGCGCAACGCCGCGCAGGTGGACGAGCTCGACGCCATCCTGGCCGAGCTGGGACAGGAGCTCGACGTCGTGCTCAAGCTCACCGCGGACCGTGACGAGCTCGTCCAGCGCCTCCTCGGGCGGGCCCAGAAGGAGGGCCGCACCGACGACACGGAGGCGGTCATCCGGCACCGCCTCGACGTGTACGACGCGGAGACCGCCGTGGTCGTCGACGTCTACGACCGGCGCGGCATCGTCCGCGAGGTCGACGGCCTGGGGACCGTCGACGAGGTCTCCCAGCGGATCATGACAGCGCTGTCCTGACGCACCGCACCGCCGACGCCGTGACACCCCCGGACGCCCCCGGGGGTCTCACGTTTAACCCACCACAGCCGCGAGCTCCCCGACCGGGGGAGCGGCTCGGAAGGAAGACCGCATGTTCGGCCGCCGCCGGATCGAGTACAAGACCAACGCCCAGCTGCGCTCCATGCAGCGCGCCGGGGTGGTGACCTCGCGCGCCCTGGACGCCGCCGTGGCGGCCGCCGTCCCGGGCGCGACCACCGCCTCCCTCGACGCCGTCTTCCGCGCCGTCCTCGACGAGCACGGGGCGGGCTCCAACTTCCTGGGCTACTTCGGCTACCCGGCCGCGGTCTGCGTGTCCGTCAACGACGTGGTGGTCCACGGCATCCCGGGGGAGCAGGTGCTCCAGGAGGGGGACATCCTCTCCGTGGACGGCGGGGCGATCGTCGAGGGCTGGCACGGGGACTCGGCGCGCACCGTGCTGCTGGGCCGCCCCGACCCCGCCGACGCCGAGCTCTCCGACGTCACCCGCAACGCCATGTGGCACGGCATCGCGGCGGCGGCCACCGGCACGCACGTCGGCGACATCGGTGCGGCGGTGGAGGACTACGTGCGCAAGGTCTCCGGGCACCGCTTCGGGATCCTCGAGGAGTACGTGGGCCACGGCATCGGCTCCAAGATGCACATGGCCCCGGACGTCCTCAACTTCCGCAGCACGGACCGCGGTCCCCGCCTGCGCGCCGGGATGGCCCTGGCCATCGAGCCGATGCTCGTGCGCGGCGGCATCGGCACCCGGGTGCTCGACGACGAGTGGACCGTGGTCACCACCGACGGGGCCCGCTCCAGCCAGTGGGAGCACTCCGTGGCCCTGCACGCCGACGGCGTGTGGGTGCTCACGGCCGAGGACGGCGGCGCCTCCGAGCTCGAGCCCCTCGGCGTGCGCCCCGTCCCGATCCCGGAGGACGCGCCGTGACCCGGCCCTCCACCAGCACCCCGGACCCGCGAGACCGCGAGGAGAACACCGTGGCCCAGCAGCCGCAGCAGACCCGACAGACGGGCACCACCCGGACGCCCGTCGAGCTCACCGCGAAGCCGCGACCCGGTCAGCTGACCTTCGCGGCCCCGCGGCGCGGCAAGCCCCCGCGCCACCTCGCCGACTTCGACATGGAGGGCCGCCGGGCGTTCCTCGCCGAGCTGGGGCACCAGCCCTTCCGCGCGGGCCAGCTCTCCCGGCACTACTTCGACCGGTTCGCCACCGCCCCGGAGGACATGACCGACCTGCCCGCGGCCGGCCGGGAGGAGCTCGTCTCCCAGGTCCTTCCGCCGCTGCTGACCACCGTGCGCAGCCTCGAGGCGGATCAGGGGGAGACCGTCAAGAACGTGCACCGGTGCTTCGACGGCGCCACCGTGGAGTCCGTGCTCATGCGCTACACCAACCGGGTGACCATGTGCATCTCCTCGCAGGCCGGGTGCGGCATGAACTGCCCCTTCTGCGCGACCGGTCAGGCCGGCCTGACCCGCAACCTCTCCACCGCGGAGATGGTGGAGCAGGTCGTGCAGGGCGCCCGGATGCTCCGCGGCGGCCGGGTCGGCCGGGCGGAGCAGGAGCCGCTGCGCATCTCGAACATCGTGTTCATGGGCATGGGGGAGGCCCTCGCCAACTACAAGGCCTCGATCGGCGCGATCCACCGCCTCGTCGACCCCTCCCCGGAGGGCCTCGGCATCTCGGCCCGCGGCATCACCATGTCCACGGTGGGGCTCGTGCCCGGCATCCGGAAGTTCACGCAGGAGAGGCTGCCGGTCACGCTCGCGCTGTCCCTGCACGCCCCGGACGACGAGCTGCGGGACGAGCTCATCCCCATCAACACCCGCTGGAAGGTCGACGAGGCCCTCGACGCCGCCTTCGACTACTACCAGGCCACCGGCCGCCGGGTCTCCATCGAGTACGCCCTGATCCGCGACATCAACGACCACGGGTGGCGCGCCGACCTGCTCGGGGAGAAGCTCAACGCCCGCGGCGGGGGCTGGGTGCACGTGAACCCCATCCCGCTCAACCCGACCCCCGGTTCCAAGTGGACCGCGTCCCGGCCCGGCGTGGAGCAGAACTTCGTGGAGCGGCTGCGGGCCCACGGGATCCCCACCACCGTGCGCGACACCCGCGGCTCCGACATCGACGGGGCCTGCGGGCAGCTCGCCGCCACCGTCTGAGCGCCGTCGTCCCCGGTCCGCCCGCCCCGGCCCCGCTCCCCGGGGGCGCCTCCCGCG
>NZ_JBHVDI010000226.1:0-4425 GCF_042802875.1 Kocuria sp. NPDC057446
CCGAGCTCCTCGACCACGTCGGCCTCGATCGGCAGCCCGGTGCCCTCGGGCGCCGGGTGCAGGTCCTCGGGGCGGATCCCGACCGTGACCTTGTCCCCGGTCAGGGCCGCCTGCTGCTCCCGGGTCAGTTCCAGGGACAGGGTGCCGAAGGTCGCCGCCCCGCCGGCCACGGGCACCCGGAACAGGTTCATCGCCGGGGAGCCGATGAATCCGGCGACGAACTCCGTGGCGGGCCGGTCGTAGAGGGCCCGGGGGGTGTCGACCTGCATGAGGTGCCCGTCCTTGAGCACGGCGACGCGGTCGCCCATGGTCATGGCCTCGACCTGGTCGTGGGTGACGTAGACGGTGGTGACCCCGAGCCGGCGGGTGAGGGAGGCGATCTGGGTGCGGGTCTGCACGCGCAGCTTCGCGTCGAGGTTGGACAGCGGTTCGTCCATCAGGAACACCTGCGGGGACCGCACGATGGCCCGGCCCATGGCCACGCGCTGGCGCTGCCCGCCGGAGAGGGCCTTGGGCTTGCGGTCGAGGTAGTCGGTGAGGTCCAGGATCTTCGCGGCCTCCTCGACCCGGCGGCGGCGTTCGTCGGTGGGGATCTTGGCGATCTTCAGGGCGAAGCCCATGTTCTCGGCCACGGTCATGTGGGGGTAGAGGGCGTAGTTCTGGAAGACCATGGCGATGTCGCGGTCCCGGGAGGGGACGTCGGTGACGTCGCGGTCGCCGATGTAGATGTTGCCGCCGGTGACCTCTTCGAGGCCGGCGAGCATCCGCAGGGTGGTGGATTTGCCGCAGCCGGAGGGGCCGACCAGGACGAGGAACTCGCCGTCGGCGATGTCGAGGTTCAAATCGGTGACCGAGGGCCGTTCGGCCCCGGGGTACTGGCAGGTGACGTTGGCGTAGCGCACGGAAGACATGGGTGGAGGCCTCTTTCCCGGCAGGCACGTGCCGGACGATCCGAAGGAGAAGAGCTGCCCCCACAGGTGATGGGGGCCACAGTGATCCTAATCACTGTCGGGGCGCCGCCGCCATCGGCGCGCCGTCATCCGAGGTCATCGCACGGCACCCCGCCGCAGCCGGGCGAGACCGGCCAGGGCCGCGGCCAGCTCCTCCGGCGAGGCGACCCGGTGCGCGGCGACGCTCTCTCCCGTGCCCACCTTGATGCCGAGATCGGCGGGGCCGAGCTCGCGCATCGCGTTCTCGTCCGTCACGTCGTCGCCGGCGAACAGGGTCACGTCGGCCCCCGTGGCCTGCATGAACGCGGTGATGCCCTCTCCCTTCGTCGCGGAGTGCACCGAGGACTCGACCACGTGCTGGCCCGGGGTGATCTTGAGCTCCTCCAGCCGCTCGAACTGCTCGATCATCTCCTGCTCCGCGCGGGCGCACAGGCTCTGGTCCGCCATCGTGCGGGTGTGGAAGGCGGCCCCCGTGGGCTTGAGCTCCAGCTTGGCCCCGGGGTACCGGGCGACCTGCGCCTCCACGAGTGCGGTGGCCCGGGCCAGCAGCTCCTGCTGCGCGGGGGTGAGCTGCAGTCCGGTGTCCGCGTCCGGGTCCCCCAGGGCGTCGAGCAGGAGCTCCGCCCCGTGCGAACCGGACAGGAGCATCCTGCCGGCCGGGTCCACCACGGAGCGCAGGAACCGCATGGGCCGGCCGGAGATGACAGCCACGTACGTGCGGTCCAGCTCGAGGAGCTCCTCGAGCGCGGAGCGTGCCTCCGGCAGCGCCCGGCTGTCGGCCGGGTCGTCCGTGAACGGCGCCAGGGTGCCGTCGAAGTCCAGGGCGACCAGCAGGGTCTCGGCCTCCGCCGCCCGGGCGAGGGCGTTCTCGAGCCCGGCGCGGGTGTCGTCGTGCGCGTTCATCACTGCTCCTCCTCGCCGGTCGTGCGGGTGCGGGCGAGGTCCCGCAGGAACGCCTCCGACCAGTCGTTGACGTCGTTGCCCAGGACCTGCCGGCGCATCGAGCGCATCCGCTTCTTGGCCTCGGCCGCCGGCATGTCCTTGGCCCGCAGCATCGCGTCCTTGAGCCCGTCGATGTCGTGGGGGTTGACCAGCAGCGCCTGCTTGAGCTGCTCGGCGGCACCCGTGAACTCCGACAGCACCAGGGCCCCCGAGCCGTCCGTCTTGGCCGCGACGTACTCCTTCGCCACCAGGTTCATGCCGTCCCGGAGGGAGGTCACGAGCATGACGTCGGTCGCGAGGTACAGCGCCACCATCTCCTCGAAGGGGTAGCCGTGGTGCAGGTAGCGGATCGCGGTGTGCGAGATGGTGTCGTGCTGGCCGTTGAGATGGCCCACCAGGCCCTCCACGTCCTCCCGCAGCTGGACGTAGGACTCCACGCGCTCCCGCGAGGGGTTGGCCACCTGGACCAGCACCGACGGCCCCACCGTCAGCCTGCCGTCCTCGAGCAGCTCCCCGTAGGCCTTGATGCGGTGCAGGATGCCCTTGGTGTAGTCCAGGCGGTCGACGCCCAGGAACACCGTCTCGGGGTCGCCGAGCTCGTGGCGGATCTCCCGGGCGCGCTCCTCGACCTCCGGCCGGGAGGCCAGCTCCTGGATCGACTCCGCGTCGATGGAGATGGGGTAGGACTGCGCGTGCACGGTCCACGCGGCGTCCTCCGCGCCGAAGCGGGCCGTGCCGTTCTTGAACGGCACGTCCAGGAACCGCCGCACGCAGCGCTGGAAGTTCTGGGCGTCGCCGGGGCGCTGGAAGCCGATGAGGTCCGCGCCGGACAGGCCGTCGAGGACGGCTCGCCGCCAGGGCAGCTGCGCGAAGATCTCCAGGGGCGGGAACGGGATGTGGTTGAAGAACCCGATCGTGAGGTCCGGCCGCAGCTCTCGCAGCATCTTGGGGACCAGCTGCAGCTGGTAGTCCTGCACCCAGACCGTGGCCCCCTCGGCGGCGATCTCGGCGGTCCGCTCGGCGAAGCGGCGGTTGACCCGGCGGTACGTGTTCCACCAGGCGCGGTGGAACTCCGGCGGCGCGATGACGTCGTGGTACAGGGGCCACAGGGTGGCGTTGGAGAATCCCTCGTAGTACGCCTCGACCTCCCCGGCGGACAGCGGCACGGGGGCGAGGTGGAAGACGTCGTGGTCGAAGCGCTCCAGCGTCTCGTCGGCGGCCCCGTGCCAGCCCACCCAGGCGCCGGCGTTGCGGGCCATGACGGGGGACAGGGCGGCCACGAGTCCGCCGGGGGAGCGGCGCCATGAGGACTCCCCGTGCTCGACGACGCGCTCCACCGGCAGCCGGTTGGAGACCACGACGAAGTCGTAGCCGGCCTCCTGCGGCACGTCCGTCCGGGGCTCCGGCACCTCCTCCAGGTCGGCCGAGGAGGCGGTGGGGGTCTGCTCTGCAGTCACGGGGTGTCCTTCCGGTAGGTCGTCGTCGTCCTGTCCCCAGTCTATTCATCAGTGTGCTCATGGTTCTGCCTGGTGATCTCCTGAGTCGGCGGCCCGGGAGGGGGTCCGATAATCTGGGCGTCGACACGCCCCCATCCGCCCCCCAGGATCTTTCGAAGAGGACCCATGGCAGCCAGCAGCAGCACGACCCCCGACCCGCGGAACCGCGACGCGGCCCGAGAGCGCGCGCGGCAGGTCGCGGACCAGCACGCACGACAGGACAAGCGCTCCCGGCGGATCCTGCAGCTCGGCATCCTCGCCCTGGTCCTCGTCATCGTCGCGGTGGTCGGGATCGTCGTGGCGCAGAACCGTGCCCAGCAGATCCCCGAGGCCGGGCCCGTCCCTGCCAGCGCCAACCAGTGGGGCGGCACGGTGCTGACCGCCGACGGCATCCGCACGGGCGAGTCCGAGGTCTCGGAGCGGGACCTCGGCGAGGTCCCCGAGGCCCCCGATGCCCCGGACGAGTCCGCGGTCCCGCCGGGCGTCGAGGCCTCCGGGGACGGCGAGCCCGTTCAGGTCGTGATCTTCCAGGACTTCGAGTGCGTGCACTGCGCCGACTTCGAGACCGAGAACGCCGACGCCCTCGAGGAGGCCGTGAGCGCCGGCGACATCACCCTCGAGTACCGCAACCTCAACTTCCTCGACCGCTCGACGCCGACGCAGTACTCCTCCCGGGCCGCGGCCGCCGCCTACGAGGTCGGCAACCAGGCCTCGGCCGAGCAGTACCTCGCGTTCGTCGAGGAGGTCTTCTCCCACCAGGGCACCGGCGGGCTGGACGACGATCAGCTCGTCGGGATCGCCTCCTCCCACGGCGCCGACATCGCGAGCGCGCTCGAGGAGGACACGTGGCGCCCGATGGTCAACGTGGTCTCGCAGGAGTCCCTCGCCAACGGCGTCTCCGGTACCCCGACCGTCTTCATCGACGGCGAGCGCCTCGGCAACGAGGCCTTCCAAGAGGCGCTCGACGCGGCTGTCGAGGCCAAGGGGTAGCGCACCGCCCCGCGTCCGGCACCGTGCGACGGCGCCGCGCCCCGTTC
>NZ_JBHVDI010000227.1:0-4407 GCF_042802875.1 Kocuria sp. NPDC057446
GCGTCGGTACTGAACGCCGAGCGCAGCATCGGCACCAGCAGCAGCAGCGGGCGGTCCTGGTCGGCAGCGATCCGGACTGCGCGGCGAGCCACCGCGACGGCCTCGGGCCCGTCGGTGATCACCGCGGCAACGGTGCGGCACGGTGCCTGGGGCAGGTATAGCTGGCTCATCGGTGGTCTCCTTCGTGCGGGCGGACGCGCTCGAGCTCGCGGTGGGCGTCGTGGGCCTGGGCCTGCTGCTGCGGGGCGGCCGGGTGTGCCGTCGTGCGGCGGGACCACACGGGCTCTAGGGCTGCGTCCTCGGCCTCGGTGGCGACCCGGAACGGCGGCTCGGCCGGGGCCGGCAGCACCCGACGCCCCTGTCCGCGGGTGGCCCGCAGACTGGCGACGACGGACACGGCGATGATCGTGGCGACCACGGCCAGCGACACCGGGGTCGGGATGTAGATCACGTCGATCTTCAGCAGCATCTTGGTCCCCACCCACATCAGCACCAGGGCCAGACCGATCTTCAGGTACACGAAGCGGTGGATCAGGTCGGCCAGCAGGAAGTACATCGACCGCAGCCCCAGGATCGCGAAGGCGTTGGCGGTGAAGACCAGGAACACCTCGTCGGTGACGGCGAAGATCGCCGGGATGGAGTCCACGGCGAAGACGACGTCGGTGGCCTCGATCAGCACCAGCACCGCCAGCAGCGGGGTGGCCAGCAGTACTCCGTTCTGGCGGACCAGCAGCTTCTGGCCGTGGTAGGCCTCGGTCATCGGCACGAAGCGGCGGAAGCCGCGCAGCACCATCGACTGCTCGGGGTTCAGGTGCTCATTGCGCTGGCGGATCATCCGCCACCCGGTGTAGAGCAGGAACGCGGCGAAGACGTAGAGGATCCAGGAGAAGTTCTGGATCAGCACCGCCCCGGCGGCGATGAAGATCCCGCGGAACACCAGCGCGCCGAGCACTCCCAGGAACAGCACCCGGTGCTGGAACTCGCGCGGGGCGGCGAAGTAGCTGAAGATGATCGCCCAGACGAAGACGTTGTCAACGGCCAGGGACTTCTCGATCAGGTAGCCGGCGAAGTACTGCTGGCCGAACTCGGCTCCCCACAACTGCCAGACGATGACACCGAAGGCCACACCGAAGGCCACCCACACCCCCGACCACACGGCCGCCTCACGCACGCCGATCACGTGGGCGCGGCGGTGGGCGAACAGGTCCACGGCCAGCATCACCACGATGAAGCCGAGTACCGCAGCCCAGATCCAGAACGGGACATCCATGACGAAACCTTCCGATCGATCCGATCGGAGGTCTCTCCCGGCCCCGGCTGCGGGCCTGTCCGCCGGACCCGCACGGGGTCGTAGTGACGACGGAACGCTGGTGGGATACTCCCCTCCCTGTACCGACAAGTGAAGCACGCTTCACCTATGTGATCAATGGGGTCTGTTGCACCCCATCACCAGAGCGATCGACAAGAGGTGAGCGGCCTGGCCACGACGACGCGGGTGGTTCATGGACGAGAACCTCGGAGGCGCCCTTGGCTGGGCGACGTGTCACGTCACGCTCGGCGTACTCCTCGATGACGTCACTGGATTCCGTCGAATGCCAGGGGCCCAGCGCAGTGAAGGTGTGGCTCTGCGCATCCGACGGACCGCAGCACTGCTCAGGGCAACTGCCATCAGGGCCACCCCGACGACGAGCGGGCTCCCCACACCCTTCCTCTCATCGGGTGGAATCTCCCGGTGCCCCGAACAGAGACGGCGCATAGGCCAGGGCCGGGCCTGGCTACCCGAGCCGTGGGGCCTGTTGCGCCGGTTCAGCGGTGGTGAACGCGCTGTACACCGTGCGCAGCGGGACCGATGCAAGATCGGGTGAGTTCTGCTCTGGCTTGCTCGTAGGCAGCCCGGAGGGATGCGGCAGATGCCCGTAGTCCCGCCCCTACTGCAACGCCGCTCTCGCGGAAGTGGCCGGTAGCCGGCCCATATGTGCAGCTGGGCGGGCGGGGGACTATCGCGGCTCAGGCGTTGGGGAGGAAACGGCCCCAATCTCCAGTCGGGCACGGGTGGGTTGGCTGCCTCGGTCTCAGGAGCCTGCGTCGGGTCCCGTGTTGTCAGTCGTCACCCGGTGGAAGAAGAGGGCCAGCAGTGCGGCCGCGGCGGGGAACACTGCCGCGTAACCGATGATGCCGATGTTGCGCAGTTGCATGTCACCGGTGAGGACTCCGCCGAGTCCGGCCAGGGCCAGAATCCCGCTGAGAATCAGCAGCACACGGATGGAGATGGCCAGTCGGCTGCCGCGGAAGACCGGTGCGGCGCAGAGCACCGCCAACGCGAAAAGCACATCCCAGGCGAAGATGTCCAGGGCGTAGACGACCGAGGGCCACCGGAATTCCAGGACCAGGGGCAGCCACGGCTGACCGGTGAAGACGGGGACTGATGCACGGTTCGGTGACACCTGATCTGTGGCGCTGAGAGGCGTCGATGGAAGGATGTACACCGTGCCCAAGCCCTATCCCAAGGAGTTCCGCGACGACGTCGTGAATGTCGCGCGCAGCCGTGAGCCCGGGCAGACGATCAAGCAGATCGCTGCCGACTTCGGCATCGCGGAGTCCTGTCTGCGCAATTGGATGCGCCGAGCCGACGTCGAGGACGGCCTCAAGCCCGGGACGCCGGCGGCCGAGAACGCGGAGCTGCGAGAGGCGAAAAAGCGGATCCGTCTGCTCGAGCAGGAGAACGAGGTCCTGCGCCGCGCGGCCGCCTACCTGTCGCAGGCCAACCTGCCGGGAAAATGATGTACCCGCTCGTCCGCGAGCTGGCCGCGGACGGAATCCCCGTCGCGGTGACGTGCCGGGTGCTCAGGATCGCCCGGCAGCCCTACTACCGCTGGCTGGCCGACCCGGTGACTGATGCTGAGCTCGAGGCGGCCTATCTGGCCAACGCCGTGTTCGACGCTCACCGCGACGACCCGGAGTTCGGCTACCGCTATCTGGCCGACGAGGCCCGCGATGGCGGCCACACCGCTTGCGACCGCACCGTGTGGCGGATCTGCTCCGCCAATGGCTGGTGGTCGGCGTTCGGCAAGAAACGCGGCAAGAACGGCAGGCCAGGTCCGCCGGTCCATGACGACCTCGTCGAGCGCGACTTCACGGCTGATGCGCCCAACCAGCTGTGGCTGGCCGACATCACCGAGCACAGGACCGCCGAAGGCAAGCTCTACCTCTGCGCTATCAAGGACGTGCACTCCAACCGGATCGTGGGTTACTCCATCGACTCCCGGATGAAGTCCCGCCTGGCCGTCGACGCCTTGCGCAGCGCTGTCGCCCGGCGAGGGCAGACCGCCGGCTGCATCCTGCACACCGACCGCGGATCGCAAGGCGGATTCAACCGGTCGTCGCAACACCTTCCTGGAATCGGAGGTGTTCGACGATGGTGACGGCGGATTGGAGCAAGAAGACCGGCGATGTGCCCGAGGGCGCGCGTCGGCAGTGGCGCGCAGATCGGGCGCTGCGGCCGCCGATGGGCTCACCCGGGCGACCTGATCCCTCACGGGCGGTGCAGCGCCAGTTCTGGAGATTGATCGCCACGGGCGTCACGACCGTCGAGGCGTCGTTGGCGGTCGGTGTGTCGTGGCCGGTCGGAACTCGCTGGTTTCGCCACGCTGGCGGCATGCCGCCGATCTCATTGGCTGAACCCACCGGGCGCTACTTGTCCTTCGAGGAACGCGAGGAGATCGCGCTGCTGCGCGCCAGACGGGTTGGCGTGCGTGAGATCGCGCGCAGGATCGGGCGTGACCCCTCGACGATCTCTCGCGAGCTGCGCCGCAACGCGGCGACGCGGGGCGGGAAGGCGGAGTACCGGGCGCTGGTGGCGCAGTGGAAGGCTCAGCAGGCGGCGAAGCGCCCGAAGAGCGCGAAGCTGGCGACCGATGACAGGTTGCGGGAGTACGTGCAGGAGCGTTTGGCCGGCACCGTCCGCAGGCCCGACGGCGCGGTCGTCGTCGGGCCGCAGCCGCCGGTATGGAAGGGGCTGAACAAGCCGCACCGGCAGGACCGGCGGTGGGCGATCGCGTGGAGTCCGGAGCAGATCTCGCATCGGTTGACGCTCGACTTCCCGGATGATGATTCCATGCGCGTCAGCCACGAGGCGATCTACCAGGCGCTGTTCATCCAGGGCCGTGGCGCGCTCGAACGCGAGCTCGTCACCTGCCTGCGAACAGGCCGCGCACTTCGACAGCCACGAGCTCGAGCGCAGAATCGACCCGCAGGGCATGTCACCGCGGATGTCGTGTTCTCGCAGCGTCCCGCTGAAGCCGCGGACCGCGCTGTGCCCGGGCACTGGGAATCTCAATGCTGTTGTCAATCAGCCAGGAGCGCTGGGGCCGGGGCCGGTTCTCGGTATGCGGTGTGGTCGCGGAGCAT
>NZ_JBHVDI010000228.1:0-4395 GCF_042802875.1 Kocuria sp. NPDC057446
ACAGCCGCCGCCCCGGATCGTCCCGGGCGGCGGGCCGGTGGTCGTTAGGCTGGGGGCCATGATCATCGGCACCGGCATCGACGTGGTGGACATCGCCCGCTTCGAGGAGCAGATCGCCCGCACCCCCGGCCTCGTGGCCCGGCTGTTCACCCCGCCCGAGCGGCAGCTGCACGTGCGCTCCCTCGCCGCGCGCTTCGCCGCGAAGGAGGCCGCCGCGAAGGCGCTCAAGGCCCCGCCCGGGATGATCTGGCAGCACTGCTGGATCGAGAAGGACCCCTCCGGCGCCCCGCTGCTGTGCACCGAGGGGACGGTGGCGGAGGAGGCGCGCCGGCAGGGCATCGACCGGTGGCACCTCACCATGACGCACGACGGCGGCATCGCGATGGCCATGGTCATCGCCGAGCGGACCGGTGACGGGGGCGCGGCGTGATCCCCGCCTGGACCGGCGCGCAGGTGCGCGCGGCCGAGACGGTGTTCCTCGAGAGGGGGGAGGGGCCCGCGCTGATGCGGCGCGCCGCCCACGGCCTGGCCCTGGTCGGCGCGCAGGTCCTGCGCGGGCGCCGGGGCCGGGTCGCCGGCGCCCGCGTGGTCGTGCTCGCCGGGACGGGCAACAACGGCGGGGACGGTCTGTGGGCCGGGGCGGAACTGGCGGACCGCGGCGCCGCCGTGCTCGCCGTGGCCGTCGGCGACCGGCTGCACCCCGAGGGCGCCGCGGCGCTGCTGGCCGCGGGCGGGCGCGTGCTGCACCTGACCGGGGCGGAGCCCGGCGCCACGGAGGCCGGTGCCACGGAGCCCGCCGTCGCGGAGGCCGTCGCGTGGGTGCTCGCCGCCGACCTGGTGCTCGACGCCGTGCTGGGCACGGGCGCCCGGGGCGGGCTGCGCGGGCCGGCGGCGGAGCTCGTCCGTTCGGCCCTGGCCCGGTGGCCCGGGGACGGGGGACCCGCGGTGGTGGCCTGCGACGTCCCCTCGGGCGTCTCCGCGGACACGGGCGCGGTGGCCGGACCTGTCCTGGCCGCGGACGTCACCGTGACGTTCGCCGGGGCCAAGGCCGGGCTGTTCCTGCCGCCGGGGGACCGGTGCTGCGGCGAGGTGCGGACCGTGCCCCTCGGGATCGAGCACGCCCTGCCCGACCCGGCCCTGCGGCGCCTGGAGCCCGACGACGTCGCGGCGCTGTGGCCGCGGCCGGGGGCGGCCTCCCACAAGTACTCCCGGGGCGTGGTGGGCGTCGTCGCCGGCTCCCCGACCTACCCCGGGGCGGCGCTGATGTGCACGCGCGCCGCCGTGGACGCCGGCGCCGGGATGGTCCGCCACCTCGGGGACGCCGCGACCCGGTCCCTCGTCTGCCTGACCAGCCCCGAGGTCGTCGCCTCCGAGGACCACCCCGACGACGTCCACGTCCAGGCGTGGGTCGTGGGCCCCGGCGCGGTGGGCGACGCCGCCCAGGAGTCCCGGATCGCCGCCGTGCTCGCGGGCGGGATCCCCGCGGTCGTCGACGCCGGTGCGCTCGACGCGGCGGCCCGGGCGGCCGCCGACGGCGCCCTCGGCCCGGGGAAGGTCCTCACCCCGCACGCCGGGGAGCTCGAGCAGGTGCTCGCCTGGCTCGCCGCCCTCGGCGGCGGCGCAGAGGCCCCCGACCGGGCGGCGATCGAGGCCGAGCCCGCCCGGTGGGCGTGCGCGGCGGCGGAGGCGACGGGCGCCGTCGTCGTCCTCAAGGGCGCCACCACCCTGGTGGCGTCCCCCGACGGGACGCTGCTCGCACAGGCCGACGGCAGCCCGTGGCTGGCGACTGCCGGCAGCGGGGACACCCTCGCGGGGGTCATGGGCGCGGCGCTCGCGGGCTGCGCCGAGGACCCGGACGCGTTCGCCGCCGCGGGGGAGTGGGCCCGGGGGGACGCCCGGCTCGGGGTGGCCGCGGCCCTGGCCGTGGCCGTGCACGGCTACGCGTCCCGGCTGGAGGGCCTCGGGCCCGTGCCGCCCACGGCGCTGTCCGCGAACGTGCGCGCAGTCCTGCGTCTCGGCCGCTGAGAGCCGGTCCCGGGCCCGGGTGGAGCGCCGCGGGGACGCGGGCGGCTCCCGTCCGGGCTAAGATCGAACCCACTTGCCCCAAAAACCCAGCCCGCTGACGGTGACCCCTGCCCGGCGGTACGACAGGAGATCCCCCATGGAAGTCTGGCCAGGTCAGCCCTATCCCCTCGGAGCCACCTTCGACGGGACCGGCACGAACTTCGCCCTCTTCAGCGAGGCCGCCGAGAAGGTCGAGCTGTGCTTGTTCGACCAGGACGGCACCGAGACCCGCATCGACGTCGCCGCGCAGGACAGCTACGTCTGGCACTGCTACCTCCCGACCGTCCAGCCCGGGCAGCGCTACGGCTACCGAGTGCACGGACCGTGGAACCCCGCCGAGGGCCAGCGCTTCAACTCCGCCAAGCTGCTGCTCGACCCCTACGCCAAGGCCGTCTCCGGCCAGATCGACTGGGACCAGGCGCTGTTCTCCTACGACTTCGGCGACGAGGACTCGTTCAACGACGAGGACTCCGCCCCCCACATGATGATGGGCGTGGTGATCAACCCCTACTTCAACTGGGAGGGCGACCGCACCCCGCGCACGCCGTACCACAAGTCGGTGATCTACGAGGCCCACGTCAAGGGCCTCACCCAGCAGCACCCCGAGGTCCCCGAGGAACAGCGCGGCACCTACGCCGGTGTGGCCCACCCCGCGGTGATCGCGCACTTGCAGAAGCTCGGCGTCACCGCCATCGAGCTCATGCCCGTGCACCAGTTCGTGCAGGACAGCACCCTGCTCGACCAGGGGTTGCGCAACTACTGGGGCTACAACACCATCGGGTTCTTCGCCCCGCACAACGAGTACCACTCCACCAACGACCTCGGCGGCCAGGTCCAGGAGTTCAAGGCCATGGTGCGCGCCCTGCACCAGGCCGACATCGAGGTGATCCTCGACGTGGTGTACAACCACACGGCCGAGGGCAACCACATGGGCCCCACGCTGTCCATGAAGGGCATCGACAACCAGGCCTACTACCGGACGGTGGAGGGCGACCAGAAGTTCTACATGGACTACACGGGCACCGGCAACACCCTCAACGTCCGCCACCCCCACTCCCTGCAGCTCATCATGGACTCCCTGCGCTACTGGGTGACCGAGATGCACGTGGACGGCTTCCGCTTCGACCTGGCCTCCGCGCTGGCCCGCGAGTTCTACGACGTGGACAAGCTGGCCACGTTCTTCGAGCTCGTCCAGCAGGACCCGGTCGTCTCCCAGGTGAAGCTCATCGCGGAGCCGTGGGACGTCGGCCCCGGCGGTTATCAGGTGGGCAACTTCCCGCCCCAGTGGACGGAGTGGAACGGGAAGTACCGGGACACCGTGCGCGACTTCTGGCGCGGGGAGCCCGCGACCCTCGGCGAGTTCGCCTCCCGCATCACGGGCTCGGCGGACCTCTACGAGCACAGCGGCCGCCGTCCGTTCGCGTCCATCAACTTCGTCACCGCCCACGACGGCTTCACGCTGCGGGACCTGGTCTCCTACAACGAGAAGCACAACGAGGCCAACGGCGAGGGCAACAACGACGGCGAGTCCCACAACCGCTCCTGGAACTGCGGCGTGGAGGGACCCACCGACGATCCCGAGGTGCTCGCCCTGCGCTCCCGCCAGCAGCGCAACTACCTCGCGACGCTGCTGCTGTCCCAGGGCACGCCCATGGTGCTGCACGGCGACGAGCTGGGCCGCACGCAGGACGGCAACAACAACACGTACTGCCAGGACAACGAGCTGTCGTGGATCAACTGGGACACCATGGACGGCCCGCTCACCGAGTTCGTCGCCGCCGTGACCCACCTGCGCCACGACCACCCGTCCTTCCGGCGCTCGGAGTTCTTCGACGGCCGCCCCGTCGAGATGGACGCGGACGACACCGGCCGCCCGATGCCCGACATCGCGTGGCTGACCACGGACGGCGCGCCGCTCAAGCCCGCCGACTGGGACGAGCCCCTGTCCCGGTCCTTCGGGATGTGGCTCAACGGCAACGGCATCGCGGGCGTGGACATGCGCGGGCGTCCCATCACGGACGTCAACTTCATCGTGTACTTCAACTCCAACCCGGAGCCCGTGAAGGTCAAGCTCCCGCCGGTGCGCTACGGCCGGCAGTGGGAGGAGGTCATCGACACCGCGGGCAAGTACGCCGACGGGCAGATCCGCAAGGCCCGGACGTCGATCACCCTCGACGGCAAGTCCATGGTCGTGCTGCGCGCCTACGAGAGCCCCGAGGAGGAGCCCGACGCGTCGGTCGCCGCCTCCGTGGCCGCGTACGCGAAGGCGCCGCAGGACCAGTGACCTGACGGACCCGGCAGGCTGTCGACCCGGACACGGGTCGACCGCCA
>NZ_JBHVDI010000229.1:0-4313 GCF_042802875.1 Kocuria sp. NPDC057446
CACCCGCGGTGCGCGGGTGCCGGGCCGTCGTGGGCGCAGCCGGGGCGGGACCTAGCTGGAGGTCATCTCCCGGATGATCGCCAGGATGCGCAGGATCTCGATGTAGGTCCAGATCAGCGTGACCGTCAGGCCGAAGGCCGCGGACCAGGCCATCTTCTCCGGGACGCCGACCTCGACACCGCGCTTGATGTTGTCGAAGTCCAGCACGAAGCTGTAGGCCGCGAGCAGGATCGCCACGGCGCCGATGAGCAGGCCCAGCCACGGGCCGAGCGGGCTGTCCGTGCGGATGTTGAAGCCGAACAGCAGCACGGCCCCCAGGTTGACCAGGGCGAAGACGACGTAGGCCATGAGCGCGACCATGAAGATCTTGGTGGCGCGCGGGGAGGCCCGGACCTTCCCGGACCGGAAGAGCACGAGCACCGAGACGAAGACGGCAATGGTGCCGATCACGGCCTGCACCACGATGCCCGGGTACATGGCCTCGAACATCCCCGAGATGCCGCCCAGGAACATGCCCTGGAACAGGCCGTAGGCGAGGATCAGCGCGGGCGAGGGCTCCCGCTTGAAGGCGTTGACCAGGCCCAGGACGAGACCGACGAGGGCACCGGGGATGGTGAGGATCGGCATGATCCAGCCCGCGAGCGCGCCGACGACCACCGCGCCGAGCACCGTGGCGGTGCGCATGATGACGTCGTCGTAGGTCATCCGGCCGGTCTGGTTCGTCCCGGCGGCCGGGGCGTTGTACATCGAGTCCAGGTGCTCGGCCGAGTACGGCGCACCCTGCTGCCCCCGCCCGTGGCCGGGCTGCTGGTGTCCGGTCCGGCCGTAGCCGGGCTGCTGCTGGTAGGGGGTTCCGTAGGAGCTCTGTCCGTACTGGTTGCCGTAGGCCTGGGCGCTGCCTGCGCCCGGCTTCGAGAGATCGCGGAGAAGCGGGTTACCGCCGGCCATTGAGGGGTCCTTCCGTGGCACTGATGTGCAAGATGTGGCTCCAGCCTAACAAGGCCTGCCTGGCAGAAGCAGGAGAACTGCTGTGCTTAAGCCGAGGGCGTGCGCGGGGCGCGGAACGCGCGCGGCGGCCCCCAGGAGAGCGGACAGACACCTCTTTGCGCGAGCACACATGCTGGGAGGAACGACCGAAGTCCCCACCCGGAGGCCCGTCATGCCCGAATCCGCCGCCCACTGGGTGCCGCTGGCCGCGATCCCGGTGCTGCTCGTCGTCGGGGCCCTGGCCGTCCTGCACTGGAGCCGCTATCTCGTCGCGATCGGCCGGCTCGAGCGCGCGCGGACGGCCCCCGGCACGGCCCCGCCCCCGTCCACGGCCGCCTGGCTCGAGCTCCGCAGCGAGGAGCACTACCGGCGCGCCTACCGTTCCACCTGGGCCGTGGCCGGTGTGCTCGCCGTGGGCCTGACCGCCGCCGTGCTGGCCGGCTGAGCCGTTCCGTGGTCCACCTGCCGGGCGCTGTGCTCCTCTACTGCTGCCTCGTCGTGGCCGCGTCGGGTGCCACTGCTCTGTGGAGCCTGTCCCAGGCGGCGCTGGACCTGGCACCGGCCGCCCGTCGCCGCTCTCCCGGCGGCCGCGCCGCCCTCCGCCGGCACCTGGGGCGCGCCACGACCGCGACGGCCGTGGCGGTGCTCACCGCCGGCGTGCCCTCGCTCCTGCAGCACCTCGCATGGCTGGCCGTGCTCCTGCGGTCCGTGTGAGCGGCTCCGCCGGGCGCAGGTCGTCGCCCGTGGTCGTCATACTTCGTGATGAAGCCGTGATTTTCATTTATATCTTTTCGCATTGATTTGCATGTGAGAACCTTGCCCGGGATCCCCCCAGCCCCAGGAGTTCGCCCATGCAACGATCCATGCTCGCCCCCACCCTGTCCGCCCTCACCCTGGCCCTCGTGCTGGCACCTCTCACGCCCGCGACCGCCTCCCCCGCCGAGGACGCCACGACCCTGTCCCCCCAGCAGGTCCGCGCCGAGTCCCCGCCCGAGATCACCGACCGGATGATCGTCAAGCACCGCACCCCCGTGACCGAGGCCGAGTCGGAGCGCGCCGTCGAGGACGCCGCCGCCGAGGCCGACGTCCCGGAGGGGAGGAACGCCACCGAGGTCAAGACCACCGGCGACGGCGCGGCCGTCGTCGAGCTGGCCGGCGAGGTCACGACCGACCAGGCCGAGAAGCTGGCCGAGGAGCTCGCCAAGGACCCGTCCGTGGCCTACGCCGAGCCCGACCGCCTCGTCTCCACCGCCCGGATCCCCGGCGGGGACGAGGCACGGCCGGAGGGCATGGGCTCGGTGGCCGCGACCGCCGCGGACCCCGGTGTCCCGTCCATGTGGGCGCTCACCAACCTGCGCGCCTTCGAGGCGTGGGACACCGCGACCGGCAAGGGGGTGACGGTCGGGATCGTCGATACCGGCTTCGCCAACCACCCGGACCTGGACTCCCAGACCATCGGCGGCTACGACTTCGTCTCCACCGCGGCCCTCGGCAACGACGGCAACGGCCGGGACGCGGACCCCCGCGATCCGGGCACGTACTCCACGGCCGGCCAGTGCTATGCCGGCTCCGCCGCGACCAACTCCATCTGGCACGGCACGCACGTCGCCGGCACCGTGGCCGCCAAGCGGGACAACTACGGCACCGTCGGCGTCGCCCCTGACGCCAAGCTCCTCAACGCCCGGGCCCTGGGCGCGTGCGGCTTCGGCTACGTCTCCGACATGGCCGACGCCGTGCGCTGGCTGGCCGGGGACCCCGTGGCCGGGGTGCCTGCCGCGCCCCGGCGCGCCGACGTGATCAACATGTCCCTGTCCATGGGCGGGGCGTGCCCGACCACGCTGCAGAACGCCATCAACACCGCCTGGTTCCGCAACATCCCCGTGGCCGTGGCCGCGGGCAACAGCGGCCGCCCGGCGATCGAGTACGCCCCCGGCAACTGCTACAACGTGATCACGGTCGGGGCCATCGGCTCGGACCGGGTGCGGGCGAGCTACTCCAACCACGGCGGTGCCGTGGACATCTACGCCCCGGGCCACCACATCCTCTCCGCCGGCAACACCGGCCTCCGGGGACCGGTCTCGCCCAACAGCCGCTTCGACTACGGCACGTCCATGGCCACCCCGCACGTGGCCGGGACCCTGGCCCTGCTCAAGCAGAAGAACCCGACGCTGAGCTCGGACCAGTACAAGCAGCTCGTCCTGGACTCCGGGGACGCCTGGTCCACCCTCCCCGGCGGCAAGACGCTGAACTCCCACGACGCGCTCTGGATCACGAAGCCCGCCGTCACCGCCGCACCGGCCGCCCCCGCCCCCGCTCCCGCGGCCCCCGCACCGACGTACACCACCAAGGGTGCGATCGGGTCCCTGTACCAGCGGATCAAGAGCCAGACGGGGGCGCCCACCTCCCACGAGCAGGCCGTCGCCGGCGGGGTCCGCCAGTCGTTCACCAAGGGCACGATCTACTGGTCCTCGGCGACCGGCGCCTACTGGGTGCGGGGTGGCGTCGAGACCGCCTACAAGCGCAACGGCACCGCCTCCGGCGTCCTGCGCTTCCCGCGCTCGGACGAGACGTCCAACGGCGTCGGCGGGACCTACCAGCTGTTCCAGAACGGCCGCATCCTCTGGTCCTCCCGCACCGGCGCCCACGCCCTGACCGGGGACATCGAGGCGGTCTTCGCCGCGGCGGGCCACGAGAAGGGCGCCCTGGGCTATCCCACCGCCGACCGGCGGAGCAACGGCGCCGGAGGGTACTACCAGACCTTCCAGAACGGCCGGATCCTCGGCAGCTCCACCCACGGGGTCCACGCGATCACCGGCGCCACCAGCGCGGCGTACTCGCGGGCCGGCAACGAGGGGGGCCCGCTGGGCTATCCCACCGCCGGCGTCGTCGCCGACGGCCGGGGCGGCACCGTCCAGACCTTCCAGAAGGGCCGGATCGTGTGGAGCTCCGCCGGCGGGGCCCACGCCCTCACGGGCTCGGTCGGCGCGCACCACCAGCGTTCGGGCGGCCCGGCCGGACCGCTGGGCTACCCCACGACCGACGAGGCGTCCACCGGCACGGGCGGGGTCTACCAGGAGTTCCAGAAGGGCCGGATCTACTGGAGCCCCACCACCTACGCGCAGGAGATCAAGGGCTCGATCGGCAACGCCTACGTGGCGCTCGGGGGCACGAAGAGCCGCCTGGGCTTCCCGCGTACGGGAGAGGTCACCCGCGCCGACCGCTCCGTGGTGCAGTACTTCCAGGGCGGTTCCATCACCTGGCGCCCGGGAGGAGCCATCCGGATCGACTACCGCTGACCCGGCGCCGGTCCCGCCGCGGCCCCGCTC
>NZ_JBHVDI010000230.1:0-4236 GCF_042802875.1 Kocuria sp. NPDC057446
CTGTCGGTGAGAGGATCTCTCACCGACAGGACGCGACCCCTCGCGCGCCTCAGGGCTCAGTACTCGACGACCACGCGGCCCTCGATCTTGCCCTTCTGCATCTCGTCGAGGATGGCGTTGACGTCCTCGAGCGGGCGGGTGCTGTAGGTCGGGTGGATCAGACCCCGGGCGTAGAAGTCCAGGGCCTCGACCATGTCCTGGCGCGTGCCCACGATCGAGCCGCGGATCGTCAGGCCCTTGAGCACGATGTCGAAGATCGGCGCGGGGAAGTCCCCGGGCGGCAGGCCGTTGAACACGATGGTCCCGCCGCGGCGGACCATGCCGATCGCCTGGCCGAAGGCGGCCGGGTGCACGGCCGTCACCAGCACGGCGTCCGCGCCGCCCGGGATCTGCGCGAGCACGGCCTCCGCCGGGTCCTCCGCGAACGCGTTGACGGTGATCTCCGCCCCGTGCGTGCGGGCGAGGGCGAGCTTGTCGTCGGCGACGTCGACGGCCGCGACCCGCAGGCCCATGGCCACCGCGTACTGCACGGCCAGGTGCCCCAGGCCGCCGATGCCGGAGATCACGACCCACTCCCCGGGCCGTGCCTCGGTCATCTTCAGGCCCTTGTAGACGGTGACCCCGGCGCACAGCACCGGCGCCACCTCGTACGGGTCGGCGCCCTCGGGGATGCGCGCGGCGAAGCGGGCGTCCACCAGCATGTACTGGCCGAAGGACCCGTCGATGCTGTAGCCGCCGTTGACCTGCTCCTCGCACAGCGTCTCCCAGCCGGTGCGGCAGTTGCGGCAGTGCCCGCAGGCGGAGGCCAGCCAGGCGTTGCCCACCAGGTCGCCCTCCCGCAGCTCCGTGACCCCGGGGCCGAGGGCCACGACCGTGCCCACGCCCTCGTGGCCCGGGACGAACGGCGGGGTGGGCTGGACCGGCCAGTCGCCGTGGGCGGCGTGCAGGTCGGTGTGGCACACGCCGGTCGAGATCAGCCGCACGAGGACCTGGCCGGGCCCGGGGTCGGGGACGGGGAGGTCCGTGACCTCGAGGGGCGCGCCGAAGGCGGTGACGACGGCGGCGGTCATGGTGGCGGGGACCGCGGCGGTCGCGGACTCCTGGACGGTCGGGGCGTGCTGGGTGTTCATGGTGCTCCTTCGGGACGTGGCCGGCGCTGACGTGGCCGGGACCGACGAGGGCGGGACGGGACGGTCGGCTCGGGGCGGGATCCGCCCGGAGGCCTAGAAGAAGCCCTGGGCGTCCTCGGAGTAGGAGACCAGCAGGTTCTTGGTCTGCTGGTAGTGGTCGAGCATCATGAGGTGGTTCTCGCGGCCGATGCCCGAGGACTTGTAGCCGCCGAACGCCGAGTGGGCGGGGTAGTTGTGGTACTGGTTCACCCACACGCGCCCGGCCTCGATGTCCCGGCCGGCGCGGTAGGCCAGGTTGCCGTTGCGGGCCCACACTCCGGCGCCGAGGCCGTAGAGGGTGTCGTTGGCGGTGGCCATGGCGTCGGCGTAGTCGGTGAAGCGGGTCACCGACAGGACGGGGCCGAAGATCTCCTCCTGGAAGATGCGCATCGAGTTCTCGCCCTCGAACACGGTGGGGGAGACGTAGAAGCCCTCGGCGAGGTCGCCGTCCAGGACGTTGCGCTCGCCGCCCACGAGCACCTTCGCGCCCTCCTGCCGGCCGATGTCGATGTACGAGAGGATCTTCTGCAGCTGGTCGTTGGAGGCCTGCGCGCCGACCTGCGTGTCGAGGTCCAGCGGGTTGCCCTGGACCATGCCCTTCACGCGCTCGACGCCGTCCGCGAGCAGCCGGTCGTAGATCGAGCCCTGGATCAGCGCCCGCGAGGGGCAGGTGCAGACCTCGCCCTGGTTGAGGGCGAAGAACGCGAAGCCCTCCAGGGCCTTGTCGTAGAAGGAGTCCTGGGCCGCGGCGACGTCCTCGAAGAAGATGTTCGGGGACTTCCCGCCCAGCTCCAGGGTCACCGGGATGATGTTCTGGGACGCGTACTGCATGATGAGCCGGCCGGTGGTGGTCTCCCCGGTGAAGGCGATCTTGCGGATCCGCGGGCTCGAGGCCAGCGGCTTGCCGGCCTCCACTCCGAAGCCGTTGACCACGTTGACCACGCCCGGGGGCAGGATGTCCGCGAGCAGCTCCATGAGCACCATGATCGAGGCCGGGGTCTGCTCGGCCGGCTTGAGCACCACCGCGTTGCCCGCGGCCAGGGCCGGGGCGAGCTTCCACACGCCCATGAGGATCGGGAAGTTCCAGGGGATGATCTGGCCGACCACGCCGAGGGGCTCGTGGAAGTGGTAGGACGTGGTGTTGTCGTCGAGCTGGGAGAGGGTGCCCTCCTGGGCGCGGATCGCGCCGGCGAAGTAGCGGAAGTGGTCGATGGCCAGGGCGATGTCCGCGTTGATGGTCTCGCGCACGGGCTTGCCGTTGTCCCAGGTCTCGGCCACGGCGAGCATCTCGAGGTTCTGCTCCATCCGGTCGGCCACCCGGTGGAGCACCAGCGCCCGCTCGGCGACCGGGGTCTTCCCCCAGACCGGGGCCGCGGCCCACGCGGCGTCCAGGGCGGCGTCGATGTCCTCGGCGGTGCCGCGGGCCACCTCGGTGAAGGGCTTGCCGTTGACCGGGGAGACGTTCTCGAAGTACCGGCCCTGCACGGGCGGCACCCACTGCCCGCCGATCCAGTGCTCGTAGCGGGGCTTGAAGGAGACCTTCGAGCCGTCGGTGCCCGGCTGCGCGTAGACGGTGGTGAGGGACTGGGTTTCAACGCTCATGGTGACGTGCTCCTGGTGCGTGACGGTGCGGGTGCCACGAGCGCGGTCCGGACCGGACCGCGCCGTGAGGTGATGCGCATCACACTAGGCCGGGCCGCGTTGCACGCACGTTGCACGCCGCCGGCACAGGGCGCCGTCGCCGGTCAGCGGCGCAGCCGCTCCAGCTCGAGGACCGCCTCGGCGCGGGCCGGGGAGCGGGGCGGCAGCAGCCGCAGCAGCAGCGCCCAGGCCTCGCCGTCGTCGGCCGCCTCCGGCAGCGCCAGGTACTCGCGCACGGCCCCGGCCGAGCCGTCGGTCAGGACGGCCTCGCGCAGCAGCCCGGCAAGGCGGTGGCGCAGCGCCACGAGGGACGGCGCCTCGGAGCGCGGCAGCAGCGCCCCGGTGTACTCGCGCAGCGCGCGCCGGTGCGAGCCCCGGGCGAGCAGTTCGAGCACCCGGCCCGCGTCCGAGGGCAGGGGCGACTCGAGCCGGTAGGGGCGCGAGGCGATCGCCGGTCCGCCGTGGGACCCGAGCAGCCGGCGCAGCCGCAGGACCTCGGCGCGCACCGTGGTCTCCTGGGCGCGACCGGCCCACAGCTGCTCCGAGAGCTCCGCGGTGCTCAGCCCGGAGCCGGTGCGGGAGAGGGCCAGGAGGATCTCGGCGTGGCGCTCGGTGAGCTCCAGGGCCCGCCCGTCCAGGACCAGGGCCGGCGGGGCGTCGCCGAGCACGCGCAGGAACGCGCCGCGGGCGGGGGCCACGAGGGGGGCCGCGGCGGGAACCGCGGCGGACTCCGCCCCGGTCCGGCCGGCCGCCCGCAGGGCGAGGGCGAGCTCGGCGCGGGCGGCGCGCACCGCCGCGCCGACCAGCGCCCGGGTGGCCGGTGCGGCGGCGGCGTCCCCGCCCGTCAGGTCCACGGCCCCGAGCAGCGCCCCCGTGAGGGGGTGCAGCAGCGGGGCGGCCGTGCAGGACCAGGGCCGGGCCTCGGGGTAGAAGTGCTGCTCGCGGTGCACGGTCACGGGCCGGCGCAGGACCAGGGCCGTGCCGGGGGCGTTGGTGCCCACGGCGGGCTCCGACCAGTCGGCGCCCTCGACGAAGCCCATGGCCTCCGCACGGCGCCGCGTCGGCGCGCTGCCCCGGACCCGCAGCAGCACGCCGGCGGGATCCGTGACGGCCACCACCAGCCCGGTGTCCTCGGCCAGCGGGGTGAGCAGCTCGTCGAGCACGGGCATCAGCAGCCGCAGCGGGGAGCGGGCCTCCCGGACGTCGGAGCCGTCCAGCACGATCCTCGGGGTGCAGCTCTCGGGGGCCGAGAGGTGGTCCAGGGACCGGGCCCAGGACAGGCGCAGCATCGGGTCCGTCGTCGGTCCGTCCGCCGCTGCGCCCACGCGCCGCCCCCCGTTCCGTGCTGTGACCCAGCTCTCGTCCGGCTCCCAGGGTAGCGGGGAACAGGTCCGGGAACAGCGGGGGGCGGGGAACCGGCCGAATG
>NZ_JBHVDI010000231.1:0-4211 GCF_042802875.1 Kocuria sp. NPDC057446
TCGACGATGAACAGCGGCTTCTGCCACCGCTCCCAGTAGTCGTTCATCACCACGCGCAGGCCCTGGGGGTCGATCTGCCAGCCCCACTCGGAGGCCTCCAGCGTCGGGTTGGGAACCCCGCCCATGATGTTGCCGGCCCCGGTGACTTTGTGGGCGGGATCACCGGTCTCGCAGATGCTCATGTAGTAGCTGAAGGACACGAAGTCCACGGTGTGGGCCAGGTCCTCGCGGTCCCGGTCGGTGATCTCCAGGGTGATGCCGTTCTCCCGGAAGTGACGCAGCAGGTACCCCGGGTACTCTCCGCGGCAGTGGATGTCACCGAAAGCGTAATTGGCGTGCGCGGTCCGCATCGCAGCCACCACGTCGGAGGGTTCCGGGGTGAGTGGGTAGGTGGGCATCGCCAGGATCATGCACCCAATCTGGGTGCCGGGGGCGATCTCCCGGGCCAGCCGGGTGGCCCGGGCCGAGGCCACCAGCTCGTGGTGGATCGCCTGGTAGAGATCCTGCTGGGACAGCTCCTCCTTCGGGATGGGGATCCCGCCCGAGAGGAACGGCTCGTGGAGCACCGAGTTGATCTCGTTGAACGTCAGCCAGTACTTCACCCGGGCCCCGTAACGCTCGAACAGGACCCGGCAGTACCGCTCGTAGAAGCCGATCAGCTCTCGGGAGGTCCAGCCGTTGTAGGTGCGGGCCAGGTGCAGCGGGGTCTCGTAGTGGCTGATCGTCACCAGTGGCTCGATGCCGTGCTTTTCGAGCTCGTCAAGGACCCGGTCGTAGAAGGCCAGGCCTTCCTCGTTGGGGGACTCCTCGTCACCGCACGGGAAAATCCGGGACCAGGCGATGGAGAAGCGGAAGACCGTGAAGCCCATCTCGGCGAACAGAGCGATGTCTTGTTCGTAGCGGTGGTAGAAGTCGATGGCCTCGAGCTTGAGGTTGTCCTCGGTGGGGGCCTCGGTGGGCGGGGTCTGGATGCCCCGGGGCATGACGTCCTGGATGGACAGGCCCTTGCCGCCCTCGTCGTAAGCGCCCTCGATCTGGTTGGCGGCGGTGGCTCCGCCCCACAGGAACCCCTCGGGGAACATGGTGGTCACAGACTGCTCTTTGGTCATGGGCTCATCTTTCATCAGAGAATCTCAGATCTGCACGGTGACGGCCGGTTGGCCGTGGGTGACGGTGCCCTGGGCGGTTGGGACCACGCCTGCCAGCTGGGCGGTGTTGGTGATGACGACCAGGGTGGTGGGGTCGTAGCCGGCTTCGGCCACCACGTCGAGGTCGACGACGGCCAGCAGGTCCCCGGCCTTGACCTGGTCACCACGGGTCACGGCGGGGCTGAAGCCGCGGCCGTCGAGCTGGACGGTGTCGATGCCGATGTGCACGAGCACCTCAACCCCGCCCGGGGACTTGATGCCGTAGGCGTGCCCGGACTTCATTGCGGCCTTGACCGTGCCCGAGATCGGGGCGTGGACGTGCCCGTCGGTGGGGACGATGCCCAGGCCCTTGCCCAAGGCACCGGAGGCGAAGACCTTGTCGGGGACCTCGGCCAGGGCCACAGCGGTGCCGTCGACGGGGGCAAGGACCTCCACGGTGCCGGCGACCTCGGTGGCCGTGGCCGTGCCGGTGGGCAGGGTGGCCGTGGCCGCAGTGGCACCGCTTGATGTGCCTGTTGCCGGGGCGCCGACATCTGCGAGGGAACCGTCCGTGGATGGTGCCGGGGGAGTGGTCTCACCAGGCTGGGCGGCTACGGGAGCCTCGGCCTCCCGGGGGCCGAAGAGGAAGGTGAGGGTGAAGGCGATGACCACGGCGGCCGTCGTACCGATCATCTGTAGCGTGAAGTTGCCGACCTGCGTGAACGCCGGGATCGAGAGCAGCGAGGGGAAGACGAAGGAGTTGGCCGCGCTGCCGCCGATGGCCGCAATGGCTCCTCCCACCACACCGCCGGCGATGCCGAAGTAGAAGGGCTTCTTCAGCGGCAGGTTCACCCCGTAGATACCCGGCTCGGTGATCCCGGCCAGGAACCCGGACAGGGCGGCCGGACCGGCGACCTGGCGACGAGCGGTGTTGCGGGTGCGGACGAACACGGCCAGGGTGGCCGCGGCCTGGGCGAGCACGGCCGACAGCAGCGGACCGGTCAGGAGGGAGTAGCCCTGGGTTCCGAGGTCGTTGGTGATGATCGGGATGAGCCCCCAGTGCAGGCCGAAGAGGACGAACACCTGCCAGAACCCGCCCAGGATCGCTCCGGCCAGCCAGGGAGCGAAGCCGAAGACCGCGTTGACGCCGGAGGAGATGGCTTGCGCGATGAACGTCGTGATCGGTCCGACGGTCATCAGCACCAGCGGGACCATGATGAGGATTGTCAGCAGCGGGGTGGTGAAGTTGCGCAGCGCCGACGGCAAGACCTTGTTGAGGAAGCGCTCCAGGTAGCCCTGCAACCACACCGCGACGATGATCGGGATCACCGAGCTGGTGTAGTTCATCATCACCACCGGCAGCCCCGCGAAGGACACCGGCTCTCCTGCAGCGCCCAGGGCCACGATCGAGGGGTACACCAGGGCTCCGGCGATGGCCATGGAGGTGAACTGGTTGGCCTTGAACCATCGGGCGGCGGTGATCGCCAGGAACAGCGGCAGGAAATAGAAGATCGCATCTGCGGCCGCGGCCAGGATGACGTAGGTCTGCGATTCGACGTTGAGCCAGCCGAACTGCACGGCCATGCTCAGGAACGCCTTGAGCAGGCCAGCCGCGGCCAGCGGCCAGATGATCGGCTGGATGATCGAGGAGACCAGGTCGATGAACCGGTTGAACAGGTTGCCCTTCGGCGCGTCGTCCCCGTCGGCGGGGGCCTCGTCCCCGCCGAGCTTGGTGATCCTCCCCAGCTCGGCGTACACCGAGGGCACATTATTGCCCACGACCACCTGGTACTGGCCCCCGGCCTGCATCACCGTGATCACTCCGGGCAGCTTCTCCACGGCGGCCTTGTCCGCCTTGGATTCATCGCGCAGCTTCAGGCGCAGGCGGGTGGCGCAATGGGCGGCGGAGACGATGTTGTCCTCACCGCCCACCTCGCGCACGATTCCTTCGGCCAATGACCGGTAGTCCACGGTAGCCATGACAGGCCCTTCTCTCCGTTTTTGGGCATAAAAAAAGACCCGAGCCGCACCAATGGTGCGTCTCAGGTCTTGCCCCGTTGCCGGGTAACAATCCTCCAGGCGGGAACCGCCTGCGTGGTCGAGAGTAAGGGTGATTGGAGTCACATGCAAGATGGGCAGGTAATCTGTCGCGCAAGGAGGGCGGGAAACCTCGTGCCGTGGGGTGACATCGGGGACAAAAAGCTGGGCCCTTCAGGTACCTAGCTACACTGCTCCTTCCTCACGCAGGCACCTGGTGCGGTAAGGGCCCCTTTCGGGCACGCCCAGAAACTCACAGAATTCGGCCTACGTTTCACACGATTGGGCGTACGGTCGGTGTCCCTTATCCCTGCGTGAGAGGGTCTCCGAGGATCCGTGAGCACACTCGGCCCGGGTGGCTCGGCGTGTATCTCGTCGTTGGTAGTCTCACCGCATGCCTCTCGCCAATGAGCAGATCGTGTCCCTGCAGCTGCGCTTTGACGACGTCAATCTGGCCGGCCATGTCGGGAACACCGCGATTGCGCGCATCATCGACGAGGCGCGGATGATCTTCCTCGGCTCTCCGGAGCCGGGTCGACCGGAGGGCCAGCACGCCGTGCTGGGTGTGCTCGATGAGCAGGTCGACAGGCTGGTGGGGCAGCAGACCGTCGAGTTCCACGATGAGTTGTGGTACTCCCGGGAGCCGGTGGCGGTGACGATGTGGGTCACCCACATCGGGACCTCCAGTTTCTCCCTCGCGGCCACGATCAGCCCCCGGGCGGGACAGGCGCCGGTGGTCACGTCGGAGGCCACGATGGTGCTGGTGGACCGCGGCACCGGAGGGGCCTGGCGGATCGACGACACCGTCCGTGGACGGCTCGCACGGTATCTGGGTGATCCGGTGGAGTTGCGGCCGCGGCCGTCCCAGAGATCCCGTAGCTGAGAGGCCGGCAGGAAGGGAATGTCGCTGAAGCCCGTCGGCGGCCAGGTGTCGTCGGGATTCGGGGACACGACGGTCAACGCCTCGACCACTGATCGGCGTCCAGGTGCTCCGTTGCCCAGGCAGCGTCCCGGGTGCGGCATGACTGAGGCGGGCCTCCCAATGGG
>NZ_JBHVDI010000232.1:0-4192 GCF_042802875.1 Kocuria sp. NPDC057446
CCCGGAACGGGTGGACGGGGCCTCGGCGACCGGTGGGGTCGGATCAGCGCGTGGCGCGACCCTTGCGGCCGGTGACCGCACCGTAGATGAAGAGCACGATGAGGGCTCCCACGACGGCGGTGATGATGGTGCCGATGTCGAACGCGGACTCCAGGCTGCCGATGCCGATCAGCGAACCCAGGAAGCCCCCGAGGAGGGCTCCGACGATGCCGAGGACGATGGTGACGATGATGCCGCCGCCCTGGCTGCCCGGCATGATGAGCTTGGCGAGGGCGCCGGCGATGAGGCCGAGGATGATCCAGCTGATGATTCCCATGATGGCTCCTTATCCGTCCCGGGAGGGACTTTCAGTGTACGCAACCGGCCAGTACCCCTGGAATACCCTGCGGTTGCTTCTGTCCACGACCCTAGCTGACACTCAGCCTTCTGTCTGTTCCCATAAGCGAATAGTCGATCGTGTCCCCCGGACGCGGACCGGCCCGCCCGGAGCCGGAGCTTCGGACGGGCCGGGGATCCTCCCAGGTGGGAGCGGGGAAATCGTCAGTGGGCGACGGGCTTCTCCGCACCGATGCCTGTGAGGGAGCGCACCTCCATCTCCGACTGCTTGACCGGGTCCTCGAGACGACGCTCCGTCATGGAACCGATGAAGCCGAGCAGGAAGGAGGCCGGGATCGAGACGATGCCCGGGTTCTGCAGCGGGAACCACGCGAAGTCGGCCGTCGGGATCATCGACGTCTCCGTGCCGGACATGACCGGGGAGAAGATGATGAGCCCCACGGAGATGACCAGGCCGCCGTACATCGACCAGACCGCGCCCCGGGTGGTGAAGCGCCGCCAGTACAGGGAGTACAGGATGGTCGGCAGGTTCGCCGAGGCCGCGACCGCGAAGGCGAGCGCCACGAGGAACGCGACGTTCTGGCCCTGCGCGCCGATGCCGCCCGCGATGGACACGAGCCCGATGACCACCACGGTGGTCTTCGCGACCCGCAGCTCCTTGCGCGGATCGGAGTTGCCCTTCTTGATGACGCTGGTGTAGATGTCGTGCGCGAACGAGGCCGAGGCCGTGATGGCCAGACCGGCGACGACCGCGAGGATCGTGGCGAACGCGACCGCCGCGATGATGCCCATCAGCAGGGACCCGCCGAGCTCGAAGGCGAGCAGCGGTGCCGCGGAGTTCACGCCACCGGGTGCCGACTGGATCCGCTCGGCGCCGATGAGGGCCGCCGCGCCGAAGCCCAGGATGAGGGTGAAGAGGTAGAACAGGCCGATGAGGCCGATCGCCCAGACCACCGAGGTGCGGGCCTCCTTGGCCGTGGGCACCGTGTAGAAGCGCATCAGCACGTGGGGCAGGCCCGCGGCGCCGAACACGAGGGCGAGGCCCAGGGAGATGAAGTCCAGCTTGCTGGTCTCCGTGGCCCCGTAGCGCAGGCCCGGCTCCAGGATGGCCGGGTTGCCGGAGACCGCGACCGCGTCGCCGAGCAGCGAGGAGAAGTTGAAGCCGTAGAGCGCCAGGATCCAGACGGTCATCACCGCCACGCCGGAGACCAGCAGCACGGCCTTGATGATCTGCACGTAGGTGGTGCCCTTCATCCCGCCCACGAGGACGTAGACGATCATGAGCACGCCGACCACCACGATGACCAGCGACTGCCCGGCGCGGGAGCCGATGCCCAGCAGCAGCGACACCAGCGCACCGGCACCGGCCATCTGGGCCAGCAGGTAGAACGCGGAGACCGAGAGGGTGGAGATGGACGCCGCGACGCGCACGGGGCGCTGGCGCAGCCGGAAGGACAGGACGTCCGCCATCGTGAACTTGCCGGTGTTGCGCAGGAGCTCGGCGATCAGCAGCAGCGCCACGAGCCACGCCACCAGGAAGCCGATCGAGTAGAGGAACCCGTCGTAGCCCTGGATGGCGATCGCGCCGACGATGCCCAGGAAGGAGGCCGCCGAGAGGTAGTCGCCCGCGATGGCCAGACCGTTCTGGGTGCCGCTGAAGCCGCGGCCGCCGGCGTAGTAGTCCGCCGCCGTGGACGTGGACTTGGAGGCGCGGAGCACGACCACCATCGTGACGACGACGAACGCGCCGAAGATGGAGATGTTGACCCAGGGCGTGCCGACCGTCTCCGTGGTCGTGGTCGCCATGGGGGCGAGCGCGGTGTACAGGTGCATCGGTCAGTTCTCCTGTCCGTGGACGCCGCCGGGGGTGCCGAGGCTGGGCTCGAGACGCTCCCGGATGGCCGTGGCCTTCGGGTCCAGCTTGCGGTTGGCGAAGGCCACGTAGGCCCCCGTGATGGCGAAGGTCGTGACGAACTGGAGCAGCCCCAGGACCACGCCCAGGTTGACGTTGCCGATGACCTGGATGGCGAACAGCTGCGGCGCGTACATGGCGAGCACCACGTACAGCAGGTACCAGACCAGGAAGGCGACGGCGAGCGGGAAGACGAAGCCGCGGTGGGTCTTCCGCAGCTCCTGGAACTCGGGCGACCGCTGGGCCGCGGGGAAGTCGACGTCGGCGACGAGGTCGTCGGCGTCGATGGGTGGCTGGTTGGACATGGGCTACCTCCTCATGTGATGTGGCCCACACTAGGCTTTTGTATGCACAGGAGCAAGGTGAAACGCCCAAATATTGCTTTTGGGGGGTCGTCGTTGACACGTAACGGGGATTCTGGACGAAACCTGAACGAGGATGTATACACAGACGCCCGGAACGGCTCCGCTCAGCGGGACGCCAGGAGCAGCTGGACGGCGCGGTCCAGGAAGGCGTCCACCTGGTGCTCCTCGTAGCTGCGCTCGCCGTGGACGAGGGGGAAGACGGCCCGCCGCAGCTCTCTCGGCTCGAGGGGCGCGGTGCCTTCCAGGCGGTCACGCAGGCGCTCGCACAGCACGTCCACGTGCGCCGCCGAGTAGCCGGGGGCCCGGGGCCGGGAGGGCCGCCGGAACCGCTGGGTGCGCGGGCGGTCGAGGCGGTTCCGGAGCAGCCGGGTCAGGGCGTCCAGGTGCTCCTGCCAGGCCTCGGGGCCCCGCTCGCGCAGGCACTGCTCGCGCTCCGCCGCCGCGAGCGACTCCTCGGCCGCCTCCAACAGCTCGTCCACGGCCGCGGGGCGGTAGCCGCCCCGCGCCCCGGAGAAGGCGGCGCCGCGCACCTCGGTGCTGAGCACGGCGGCCCCCCCGGGCTCCGCCCCGGCACCGGACCGGGAGTTCCGGAGTGCGGCCTGCACGGCCGCCAGGAAGTCGTCCACCTGGGCCACGTCGTAGCCCCGCTCGCTCGGCGGGCACCGCGGGATGCGGGCGGTGGCCGGCCGGGGTCCTGGGCGGTCTGCAGACATGGGCTGCGGGATCCGGGCGCCCGGCTCAGGCGCCCGCGGCGAACAGCTCGAAGAGCAGGTACCCGGCGGGGACGGCGAAGAGGATCGAGTCGATCCGGTCCATTACTCCCCCGTGGCCGGGCAGGAGCGTGCCCATGTCCTTGATCCCCAGCTCGCGCTTGACCATGGACTCGGAGAAGTCGCCGAGCGTGGCGGCCAGCACGAGCGCCACGGCGAGCACGGCCCCCTCCCACCAGGCGTGATCCAGGAGCAGGACGGCGCACAGGACACCGATGAGCACCGAGCCGCCGAGCGAGCCGGCGAAGCCCTCCCAGGACTTCTTGGGGCTGATCCGCGGTGCCATGGGATGGCGTCCCCAGACGACGCCGACGGCGTATCCGCAGGTGTCCGAGCCGATGGCCAGCAGGATGACGGTGAGCACCTTCAGGGGGCCGGCCTCGGTGTGGTAGAGCAGCAGGGCGATGCTCAGCAGGAAGCCGACCCACACCAGGGCGAAGACGGAGCCCATGATGGACAGGACCATGCCGTCCCGGCTCCCCAGGGCACGCCAGACGATCACGAGCGTCAGCCCCACGATCACGGCCATCATCAGCGCCTCGCCGCCCCCGGCGAATGCGGCGACGGGCATGAGCACGCCGGCGGTCACCGCCGGGACGCGGGGGATGACGATGCCGCGGTAGCGCAGCGACCTGCCGACCTCCCACACGCCGATCCCCGCGGCCGTGCCGGCGAACAGCGCCAGGACGAGCGGCTGCACGAACAGGCCGACGAGCAGCGTCCCGATGAGCACCGCGGCGACGCCCACGGCGGCCGGCAGATTGCGTCCGGCCCGCGAGGGCGCGGTGTGCCGCCGCCCCGGCGTGCCC
>NZ_JBHVDI010000233.1:0-4176 GCF_042802875.1 Kocuria sp. NPDC057446
CTCCGGTGCACACCGGAGCCGCCCGGCCGTCGGCGTCCCCGGATCGGGGCGCAGCCCGTCGCGGAGACGCACCGGGATGTTCTTCAGCCCCCTTACCTTTTGCGCGGACAGGCCGTAGCGTGGACCGGGCACGCCGTTCAGGCACGTCGCTCAGGCACGCCGTTCGGGCACCACCGAGAAGAAGGAGCACCAGCATGCGAAGGATCCTGTTCATGGTCGGCACCGCGGTCTTCGGCCGCATCATGGCGAAGCGGCGCGAGAACAAGGCCCGCGGCCGCTAGCAGCGGAAGCGCCACTCGGTGCGGGAGCGCCAGGTCTGCCCCGGCCGCAGCACCGGGTCGGTGAGCTCCGGCCGGTTCGGCGAGTCGGGATGGTGCTGGGGCTCCAGCGCGATCCCGGCCCAGCGCGAATAGGGCCGCCCTCCGGGGCCGGTGAGAGTCCCGTCCAGGGCGTTGCCCGTGTAGACCTGCAGGGCGGGCTGGTCGGTGACCAGCTCCACCGCCCGCCCGCTGCCCGGGTGCTCCAGCACCGCGGCGGTACGCACCCCTGCCCCGCGCAGGTGGAAGGAGTGGTCGATCCCGCCGGCGGCGGTGATCTGGCGGTGTGGATCACGCACCCGGTCCCCGAGCCGGGCCGGGGCCGTGAGATCGAAGGGGGTCCCGGCCACCTCGGCGAGCCCGCCCAGCGGCAGGGAGTCCGGGCTCACCGGGAGGTAGGAGTCGGCGGCGACGGTGAGCCGGTGGTCCTCGATCGTCCCCGATCCCTCCCCGGCGAGGTTGAGGTAGAGGTGGCTGGCCGGGCCGACCACGGTCGGGGCGTCGGTGCGGGCTGCCAGGTCCAGGGCCACGGTGTGCCCGGTGACGGTGTAGGTGGCGCGCACGGTGAGCCGGCCGGGGAAGCCCTGGTCCCCGTGCGGGCTGACCAGCTCCAGCGCCAGCCGGTCCGGGCCGGCGTCCAGGACCCGCCAGGTGCGGCGGTGGAACCCGTCGGGGCCTCCGTGCAGAGTAGCGCCGCCCTCGTTGGCGGCCAGTTCCACGGTGACCCCGTCGAGGGGGAAGCGTGCCCCGGCGATCCGGTTGGCGTAGCGGCCGACCACCGCCCCGAGATAGGCCTCCGGGGGTGTGGTGCAGGCGGTGGCGTCCGGGTGGCCCAGGGCCACGTCGACCGTGCCCCCGGTGCCCCCGGTGTTGTCGGGCAGGTACAGGGCCTGGATCGTGGCTCCGAGGTCCAGCACGCGCAGGACCGGACCGCCCGGGGTGCCCAGGGTGTGGGCGGTGACCGCCCGCCCGTCGGGCAGCACCCCGAAGCACACCGGGGCGGTCGCGGTCATTTGAGCGCGTTCGAGGCGCGGCGCTTGTTGAACACGTCGAACCCGACCGCCAGCAGCAGCACCAGGCCCTTGATGAACTGCTGGTAGTCGATCCCCACGCCCATGAGGGACATGCCGTTGTTGAGCACGCCCATGATCAGGCCGCCGGTGATGGCGCCGATGATCGTGCCCACGCCACCGGTCACGGCGGCGCCGCCGATGAAGGCCGCGGCGATCGCGTCCAGCTCGAACAGACTCCCGGCGCCCGGTCCGGCGGAGTTGAGCCGGCCGGTGAACACCAGCCCGGCCAGCGCCGCCAGGACGCCCATGTTGACGAACAGCAGGAAGTCGACGCGCTTGGTGTTCACGCCGGAGAGCTGGGCCGCCTGGAGGTTGCCGCCGCGGGCGTAGACGTGGCGGCCGAACACCGTCCGGTTCATCACGGCGCTGTAGGCGACCACGAGCACGCCGAGGACCACGAGCACGATCGGCGTCCCGCCGCGCGAGCTGGCCAGCAGGAAGGTCAGGGCGAGGATGACGACGACGCCGAAGACCAGGCGCGTGAGGAACCAGGCGCGCGGCTCGTCCTCGAGGTGGAGCTTGGCGCGATTGGCCCGGCCCCGGAGCTGGCTCACCACGAGCATGGCCGTGGCGATGAGGCCGATGCCCACGGTGGTCCAGTCCAGGATGTTGGTCGCCGGCGGGAACAGGCCCGGGAAGAGGGAGCCGCCGCCGAGCTGGCGGTACTCCGTGGGGAAGCCGGTGATCCGCTGGTTCTCGAGCACGATCTGCGTCAGCCCGCGGAAGACGAGCATGCCGGCGAGGGTCACGATGAAGGCGGGGATCCCGATGTAGGCCACCCAGAAGCCCTGCCAGGCGCCGACGAGCGCGCCGACCGCGAGCGCGGCCACGAGGGCCGCCCACCAGGGCAGGCTCCAGTCGCGGATCATGATCCCGGACATGGCGCCCACGAACGCGGCGACCGAGCCGACCGAGAGGTCGATGTGCCCGGCCACGATGATCATGACCATGCCGATCGCCAGCAGCAGGATGTAGCTGTTCTGCACGATAATGTTGTACACGTTGTCCGGCTGGAGCAGCGCGCCGCCGGTCAGGGCCTGGAACAGCGTCACGATCACCAGCAGGGCCAGGAAGATGCCGATCTGGCGGAGCCTGCTCATGAGGAACCGGCCGGCGCCGGCCACGGTGGAGGCCTTCTGCGGGCCTCGGCTGTCGAGTGCCCGGTCCTCGTCGACGAGGGTGGAAGCCATGGGTCAGTCCTTTTCCTTGGTCATGTGCTGCATGAGTCGTTCGGGGGTGGCCTCGGCGATGGGCAGCTCGGCGGTGATCCGGCCCTCGGCGAGCGTGTAGATCCGGTCGCAGATCCCCAGCAGCTCCGGCAGCTCGGAGGAGATGACCAGCACCGCCTTCCCCTGCGCGGCCAGCGTGTTGATGATGGTGTAGATCTCGTACTTCGCGCCCACGTCGATGCCGCGGGTCGGCTCGTCCAGGATGAGGACATCGGGGTCGGCGAACATCCACTTGGACAGGACGACCTTCTGCTGGTTCCCGCCGGAGAGCTTGCCGGTGATCGAGGACACCGAGGGCGCCTTGATGTTCATGCTGGTCCGGTAGTCCTGCGCCACCAGCGTCTCGCGCCCGCCGTCCACCCAGCCCGCGGACGTGAGCTTGCCCAGGGCCGCCGAGGAGATGTTCCGCTTGATGTCGTCGATCAGGTTGAGCCCGTAGCGCTTGCGGTCCTCCGTGGCGTACGCGATGCCGTGCCGGATCGCCTCGCTGACGGTCCGTGCCGTGATCTCCTGGCCGTTCTTGTACAGCCGTCCGGTGATGTTGGACCCGTAGCTGCGCCCGAAGACGCTCATGGCCAGCTCCGTGCGTCCGGCGCCCATGAGCCCGGCGATGCCGACGATCTCGCCCGCCCGCAGGGTCAGCTGCGCCCGGTCCACGACCACCCGCGAGTGCTCCCGGGGGTGGTGCACGGTCCAGTCCTCGATGCGGAGGACCTCCGCGCCGATGTCGGGCACCCGGTCGGGGTACCGGTTGGTGAGCTCGCGGCCCACCATGCCCTTGATGATCCGGTCCTCGGTGACGGAGCCGTCGTGCAGGCTGAGGGTCTCGATGGTCTGCCCGTCGCGCAGGATCGTCACGGAGTCGGCGATGGCCCGGATCTCGTTGAGCTTGTGGCTGATGATGATGCAGGTGATCCCGTCCTCGCGCAGCCCCCGGACCAGGCCCAGCAGGTGCGCGGAGTCCTCGTCGTTGAGGGCGGCCGTCGGCTCGTCGAGGATCAGCAGCTTCACGTCCTTGGAGAGCGCCTTGGCGATCTCCACGAGCTGCTGCTTGCCCACCCCGATGTCCCCGGCCGGGACGCTGGGGTTCACGTCGAGGCCCACGCGCCGGAGCAGGTCGGCGGCCCGGGCGTTG
Organism: Kocuria sp. NPDC057446; assembly: GCF_042802875.1. Taxonomy (NCBI): domain Bacteria; kingdom Bacillati; phylum Actinomycetota; class Actinomycetes; order Micrococcales; family Micrococcaceae; genus Kocuria; species Kocuria sp. NPDC057446. Next base: position 3,755 of record NZ_JBHVDI010000233.1, read on the forward strand.
GTCTCGTTCCAGTTGATGACCCCGCGGGTGGCGCGCTCGTTGCCGAGGAAGATGTTCTCCGCGACGGACAGGAACGGGGACAGCGCCAGCTCCTGGTGGATGATGACCACCCCGCTGCGCTCGCTGTCCTTGATGTCCCGGAAGGAGACGGTCTCGCCCTCCAGGACGATGTCCCCCTCGTAGGTGCCGTGCGGGTACACGCCGGACAGCACCTTCATGAGGGTGGACTTGCCGGCGCCGTTCTCCCCGCAGATCGCGTGGACCTCGCCGCGGGCGACGGCCAGGGTGACGTCCTGCAGCGCCTTGACGCCGGGGAAGGACTTGCTGATCCGGCGCATCTCCAGAACGTGCTCGCTCATGCGGGCCTCCTCGTCTCGAGCTGGATGGTGGATGGGGGACGGGCCGGCCGGGCGGCCTCGGAC
>NZ_JBHVDI010000234.1:0-4111 GCF_042802875.1 Kocuria sp. NPDC057446
CCTCCAGATTTTCACCGAGAGCTGGTACTGGGATGCGCTCTCGGCTATCGCCACAGTCATGGCCGTCGCCGTCTCCCTCATGACAGTCCTCCACCAACGCCAACGCGAGATCCATCTCCGGGACGAAGAGGCTCAGCGCCAACACCGTGCTCAGGCTGACCTGATCTCCCTCTGGTTCGACGATTCTCGTGACTTGATCTGGATCGAGAACCGCTCCGAGCAGCCCATCTACGAGGTGGCGGCCTGCCTCATGCTCCCGAGTGGTGGGCCTGCACTGGACGGTCACACTCACATGCCTCTCGCCGCTGGCGGTGGAGTCGTCCGTGTTCTCCCGCCTCGGCACCGCACATTCGTTTCCCCTGCGGCGTCCATCTCTCATCCCGTTCCCTTCATGGCGTTCCGGGACGTCCACGGGACTCCCTGGGAGCGTGACCACAACGGCAACCTCAGGCAGCTGGCGACGGGAATCTTTGAGCGCTTTGGCGTCACCTCTGAGCAGGAGGGCTACACCGAGTCGTTCCCCCAGCCCATCTGATCCACTGGCGGGCGGAACCATGAAACTTTCCGTCACTTCACCTGCGCGGACCCCTCAGCTGGCTTCTTCTGCTTCTTGGTCCCGAGGAACACGCTGAGGATCACCAAGACCATGCCGATGCTGGTGAGCCAGGAGCCCATGGCTCCCTGCAGCGCCAACACCAAGGACACGATCAGCACCACTCCGGCGGCCCCGACGAGCCACCACCGGGCGGGAGTCACTGGTCTTCCGTTCCTGCACGGCCTGACGGCCGGTCCTGGTGCATCTCGAGCTGTCGGTGCTTCTTCTTCGCCATGCTCATCTCCTGCTGCTCGGGACTCTGCTGGATCCATCCTTGCGTGCTGACCTGTCGTGCTGAATCCCCTCATGTGCACTAGGCGGGCCGGGGGCCCGTTCTGGAGTACTGGAGTACTGGTGTACTGGTGTAACGGTCTGACCCCTCCGGCACGGCCTACGACCTGCCCGTTCCCTTATGAACACTGGGGAATAGGCCCCGCCGGCCCCCCTGATACCGTGTCCCATTCCGGAAAATCTGATCCCCTGGAGGACGTCCTCGCTCATGCCCACCGACGAGTGCCGAACCCCTGGTTGCGACCGTCCGCGCGCAGAGAACGACCGCTGTCCTCGGCATGCTCGGACCTGGCGGAACCACGCCGTCCGCTGCTATCTCTGCAACCAGATCATCGAGCGCGCGGACACGGTGCGGGACTTCTCGGACCCCACCGTCCGGCCCAAGATCCACGGCAGGACCGAGTGGTGGACTGGCCCTCTCGGCCTCAAGACGCTGGTCTCCTTGGGTCGGTGCCATGAGCGGTGGCATCTGCTCCGGGACGCCCGGCACAACCGGCGGCTCCTGGCCGACAACCTGGCCCTGGCCCCCGAGTTCCCGGACTGCTGGACGTGGACAGGGCCACTGAACCCTGTTGGCCGTCCACTGTTCGTGCCGCATGGTGGCGACCCGAAGTTCCCCTGGCTGGCCTACCGCGCCATGTGGGGACTGACCCAACCTGGACCCCTGAAGCGCGGCTGGGTACTGGATCACGCAGGCTGTCGTGCAGCTGACAGCTCCACTGCTCGGAACATCAGGTGCGTCAGCCCCCTCCACCTCAAGCCCCGGACCCAGGTCGCGAACCAGAAGCGTGTTGGCACCAGGGCATCGGCGCCCATCGCCGCGCACGCCACACCCGGCACGCTGTTCATCGGCCTCAGCCCACATCTGCCCTGGCCCCTTGATCCGGCCCTGCTCCAGACCTACGACGTGGACGCCCTGTACGCCGACATCGCTGAGCAGGAGAGCTACGAGATGACCCGGTTGCACGAGCTCCTGGAGAAGGCCGGCCTCTGATCCCCAGCTGCCGGCAAAGTCCTCAACCCGTACGGCAGAAGACCTGCTAGGCACGACCGGTCCCGCGGCCTACGGCGAACGGGTCACCCCCCACCTCGCCTGGCCTTGGCCCAGCGACCAGCAACCCAGGTCACCACTCCTCCGACCACTGCCGTCGCCAGGGTTGCCCCTGTTGCGTTCGCGGCTCCACGCACCAGCTCTGCCACTGCGCCTGCTTCTGCCAGCATCTCGATCACGTTCGTCTGTTTCCCTTCTGGCCGTGCCCGGTGCACGTCCTACCCCCTGGTGTGCGGCGCGGGGCAGGATCTAACGCACACATCCACGGCCCTGGTGACCGCCCTCTATCCATTGACGCTCATGCCGTCCGGAATGTTGGGGATCAGACTGCCTCCCTGTGACAGGTAGGGGTCCTTGGTGGGCGTTTGCGCAACGGACTGCAGCTAGTTCTCCTCCGTGGTAGAACGCAGCGCTCTCGGGCTTGAGCGGGTCGAACATCTGCCCGTCCTCGTGCTCATGAGTTCTGTCTCGCAAGGCAAGGGTTGTGACACAGACGACGAGACACCTTCGGTGCCCCCGCTATCTCGCGGAACTTGGTGTCTCGTATCCATGTGCTTTATCCATGTGCACCGGATCAGGTACTCATCGTCAGTTACGAGACACAATGAGCTGGCCTGTCCTTGCGGGACATGGGGGTGCTCACCGTGACCAGTGGTCAAGGCAGCGTGGCCTACAGTCATGGACCCCCTGTCATGGGTACCCCCGATTCCGCGAGGTATCAGGGATGAACATAGGCACAGTTCGACCATGAACACCCCGACAGAGCATGGGATGCTGTGCCCATGACGACAGGCGAGAGCACAGGGGAGCACACCGCGAACACCCGACCTGAGGCCACATTCGGGATGAAACGAGCCGCTGAAGTGGCAGGCGTGTCCGTCTCCACCATCCGGCGGAACAAGGAGTTGCTGCGCGAGCACGGCGCAGTGCTAGACCCGGACGGCTGGAAAGTCCCTATGTCCGCCCTGATCGCCTCTGGACTCATGCGCCGGACCACGCCCCCGGACCAGCCGGCCACGGGCGCACAGGGAGCCGCTGGCACGGCCACGGAGGACGACGTGCACACCCGTCTCCGAGAGCTGGAGCGGGAGAACCTGGAGCTGCGTCACCGTGCCGAGCTGGAAGCTGAGCGCCGCCGATCTGCTGAGGTGCTGGCCCATGAACGCGGGGAAGCGCTGGAGGCCGAACGCATGGCGCTGAGAATGCTTACGGGCGGACAGCCCGGGGCCATGATCGCCACAGCCTCCAGCGATCCGGAGACGGCTTCGCCTGCGGCAGGGGCACTGAGGCCGCACCTGGAGCCAGAGAAGTATGCACAGGAGCGCACAGCGCCTCGCCCGTCCTGGCGGCAGCGCTGGTTCAGGTGAAAGGCTCAGAGCCTCTCTAAGGCTTCATTGCCCCATCCTGGTGGTTTTACCGGGATCACCCGTACAAGGCTCTCAGATCGCCTCCTGTGGCCTTTCAGGGGCATGTTTGCCTATGACCTTTGCCCTACTGGTGGGGGAGTCATCCGATCTGTGCGCGCCTGCGGCGCAGCTGGTACCTCCGGTGCGCCAGCTCACCTGTCTGCTAGCGTCACATGAGTAAGCCCCGGCAGGACGGCAATCCTCCGGGGCACGGAGCAGACGCTAACGACGTCGGCTCACGACCAGGGTAAACCAGCCCTGAGCCCGTGGCCACCTGTTGAGCGATCTGCTCCGGGTGGTCTTTTGCTTGATCGTCCTCACCACCCGTAAATAATCCGGCAGGACGTTGGCGTTATAGCCCTGTGAATATTCCTAGCGTCAAAGGAATAGGGGAAAGCCTAGGCCGGGCATTCCCTAACGGTTACACAATAGCTTTCTGAGAAATCAGAGGGTCTAATTGTGATGACCTCAATTCGGTTTGAGAGGGGCCGGTGAACTGGGCGAATCTGGGGTGAGGGATCAAGACCACCGGTCCGTTAGGACTCCACTAGGCGGCGCAGCCGCCCCTGTCCCAGAGGTGCCCCCTGACCACCAGCCCGATCCCCTCACCTAGCTCCACCCTGACGCCCACTCCGACCCCCTCCCCCAGCGTCACCCCGAACGCAGAACCCCTCCTCCAGATTTTCACCGAGAGCTGGTACTGGGATGCGCTCTCGGCTATCGCCACAGTCATGGCCGTCGCCGTCTCCCTCATGACAGTCCTCCACC
>NZ_JBHVDI010000235.1:0-4078 GCF_042802875.1 Kocuria sp. NPDC057446
GCCCCCGGTGCCACCACCGGGGGCCGAGCGGGCGCGGAGCGGGACGTCCGCCAGGACCGGGGCGGCCCGGGCCGGACGGTTCAGACCAGACGGGTCAGCCAGCCGTGGGGGTCCTCCGCGCGGCCGGTCTGGATCTCCAGGAGCTGCCTGCGGATGTCCATGGTGACCTCGCCCGGCCGGGCGTCCTCGTCGCCGATGGTCTCCTCCGCGGAGACGAGCCGGCCGATGGGGGTGATGACGGCGGCGGTCCCGCAGGCGAAGGCCTCGGTGATGGTCCCGGTCTGCCAGCCCTCGCGCCACTCGTCGAGGGTGAAGCGGCGCTCCTCGACGGTCATCCCGCGGTCCTTCGCGAGCTGGATGATGGAGCGGCGGGTGACGCCCTCGAGGATCGTGCCGGTCAGCTCGGGGGTGACCAGGCGGCCGTCCCCATGGACGAAGAACACGTTCATGCCGCCGAGCTCCTCGACGGCGTCGCCGCGGTCGCGGTCGAGGAACATCACCTGCTGGCACCCGTGGGCGTCGCCCTCCATCTGGGCGATCAGGGAGGCGGCGTAGTTGCCGCCGCACTTGGCCGCCCCCGTCCCGCCGCGGCCGGCCCGGGCCCAGTCGCGGGAGAGCCAGATGTCCACCGGCTTGACGGGACCGCCGAAGTAGTTGCCGGCCGGGGAGGCGATCACCGAGTACAGCACCTGCCGGGACGGCCGCACGCCGAGGAACGCCTCGGTGGCGATCATGAACGGGCGCAGGTACAGGGACTCCCCGTCCCCGTCCGGCACCCACTGCTCGTCCACCGAGACGAGCTCCCGCAGCGAGTCCAGGAACATCTGCTCGGGCAGCTCCGGCAGCGCCAGCCGGCGGGCGGACCGGTTCAGCCGGGCGGCGTTGGCCTCGGCCCGGAAGGTCCACACGGAGCCGTCGGCGTGCCGGTAGGCCTTGAGCCCCTCGAAGATCTCCTGGCCGTAGTGGAGCACGGCGGCGGCGGGGTCCAGCACCAGCGGCCCGTACGGCTCGATCCGGGGGTCGCTCCAGCGCCCCGTGCCCTTCTCGACGTCCCCGTACCAGTCGATCTTCACCATGTGGTCCGTGAAGTTCGTGCCGAAGCCCGGGTCGGCGAGGACGGCCGCCCGGACCTCCTCCGGGACGGGGTCCTGGGTGAGGTGGTGGGCGAAGGTGGTGGGCTGTGTGGTCACTGCGTCTCCCTGCGAGGTCGACCCCGTGGCGACCGGCACGCGGGGCTCAGCTGTTGGTTCCGTGCCCCAGCCTATCCCCGGAGCACGGCCGGACCGGCTCAGGCCAGGGCGGCCAGCACGCCGTCGCCCACCTGGGAGGTGGTGCGGGTCTCGTTGCCGTGGGCGGCGAGGTCCTGCTCCACGGCGGTCTCGATCCGCACGGCCAGGTCGGGGTGGCCGAGGTGGTCGAGCATCATGGCCGTGGCGAGGATCGCGGCGACCGGGTTCGCCCTCTGCTGCCCGGCGATGTCCGGGGCGGAGCCGTGGACGGGCTCGAACATCGACGGCGCGGTGCGGTCCGCGTTGATGTTGCCGGCCGGGGCCAGGCCGATGCCGCCGGTCACCGCTCCGGCGAGGTCGGTGAGGATGTCCCCGAAGAGGTTGTCGGTGACGATGACGTCGAAGCGTGCCGGGTCGGTCGTGAGGAAGATCGTCGCCGCGTCCACGTGCAGGTAGTCGACGGTGACGTCGGGGAACTCGGCGCCGATCTCCTCGACGAGCCGGGAGTAGAGCCGTCCGGCGTTGACCAGCACGTTGTGCTTGTGCACGAGGGTGAGCTTCCGGCGCTCCCGCCCGGCGGCGAGCTCGAAGGCGTAGCGCACCAGGCGGCGGACGCCGTGGGCGGTGTTCAGCGAGACCTCCGTGGCGATCTCGGCGTCGGTGCCGCCGCGCAGCACGCCGCCGTTGCCGGCGTAGGGGCCCTCGGTGCCCTCCCGGACCACCACGAAGTCGATGTCCCCGGGGTCGGAGAGCGGGCTGGTGGTGCCGGGGAAGAGCTTGGACGGGCGGAGGTTGACGAAGTGGTCGAGGCCGAAGCGCATCCTCAGCAGCACGTCGCGCTCGATGATCCCCGAGGGGACCCGGCGGTCGCCCGGGGCGGCGCCGACGGCGCCGAACAGGATGGCGTCGTGGGTCCGCAGCTCGTCGAGCGTGCGGTCGGTGAGGGTCTCCCCCGTGTCCAGCCAGTGCTGGGCGCCCAGGCCGAACTCGTGCTTCTCGACCGTGACGCCGGCCGCGGCGGTCACCGCGTCGAGGACCCGCACCGCCTCGGCCACCACCTCGGGGCCGATGCCGTCGCCGGGGACGAGGGCGATCTTCAGGTGGGCGGGGGCTGTGGCGGGCGTCGGCTGGCTCATGGCCCCAGGATAGGAGCAGGGCGAGCCGTCCGACCACGGTGTGGACGGACGTCTCGCATGCTGGACGCCCCGGCGGGTGTCAGGCCTGGAGCGCCGCGGGCTCCTGGTAGCGCGGGAACACCGGAGCGGGCGGGGGCAGCTCCGTACCGGCCACGAGCGGGGCGCCCAGGGCGGTGAACAGCCGGGCCTCGCCCTCGGCCTGGCCGAGGACGTCGAGCAGCCGGGCGGCGGCGTCCGGCACCACGGGCTGGACGAGGAGGGCCACCACGCGCACCACCTCGAGCGTCACCCACAGCACGGTGGACATGCGTTCGGCGTCGGTCTTGCGCAGCTTCCAGGGCTCCATGGCGGTGAAGTACCGGTTGGCCTCGGCGACCACCCGCCAGATCCGCTCGAGCGCCCGGTGGAACTGCTGCTCGTCGAACTCCGCGCGCACCGGCTCGTAGAGCCCGGCGGCGGCGGCGAGCATCGCGCGGTCCTCGGGGCGGAGCTCCCCCGGGACGGGGACGCGGCCCTCGCAGTTCTTGGCGACCATCGACAGCGAGCGCTGGGCGAGGTTGCCGAGGTCGTTGGCGAGGTCGGAGTTGGTGCGGTTCTTGATCCCGTCGTGCGAGTAGCTGCCGTCCTGGCCGAAGGGCACCTCGCGCAGCAGGAAGAAGCGCAGCGGGTCGAGTCCGTACTCGGCCACGAGGGCGTGCGGGTCGATGACGTTGCCCACGGACTTGGACATCTTCTCGCCCTGGTTGAACAGGAAGCCGTGGGCGAAGACGCGCTTGGGCAGCGGCAGTCCCGCGGACATCAGGAACGCCGGCCAGTACACGGCGTGGAAGCGGGCGATGTCCTTGCCGATCACGTGGGCGTCGGCCGGCCAGTACCGTCGGAACTCCTCGGCGTCGGTGTCCGGGAAGCCCACGCCGGTGAGGTAGTTGGTGAGGGCGTCCACCCACACGTACATCACGTGGCCCGGGTTTCCGGGCACGGGCACGCCCCAGTCGAAGGTGGTGCGCGAGATCGAGAGGTCCTCGAGCCCGGAGCGCACGAACGAGGCGATCTCGTTGCGGCGGGTCTCGGGGTGGACGAAGCCCTCCTGCTCGTAGAGGGCCAGCAGCCGGTCCTGGTAGGCCGAGAGGCGGAAGAAGTAGGACTCCTCCTCCGTCCAGGTGACCTCCGTGCCGGTGCCCGTCGCGCACCGCACGCCGTCCTCCCGCAGCTCGGTCTCGTCCTCGGCGTAGTACGCCTCGTCGCGCACGGAGTACCAGCCGGCGTACTTGCCGAGGTAGACGTCCCCGGCCTCCTCCATCCGGCGCCAGATCGCCGCCGACGCCGCGTAGTGGTCGGCGTCCGTGGTGCGGATGAACCGGTCGTAGGAGATGTTCAGGGCGTCGTCCATCTCGCGGAAGCGCGCGGCGTTGCGGTCCGCGAGCTCCCGGGCCGTGAGGCCCTCCTTCTCCGCGGTCTGCTGCATCTTCTGGCCGTGCTCGTCGGTGCCGGTCAGGAAGCGGACGTCGTAGCCGTCCAGCCGCTTGAACCGGGCCATGACGTCGGTCGCGATGACCTCGTAGGCGTGCCCGATGTGCGGGGTGCCGTTGGGGTACGCGATGGCCGTGGTGATGTAGTACGGGGTGCGGTGGGAGGAAGTCACGGCCTCCACTCTACCGGCGGCACCGTCGGCGTGCGCCCCCGGTGCCGCCGGCGGGCGGGAGGGTGCGGCAC
>NZ_JBHVDI010000236.1:0-3911 GCF_042802875.1 Kocuria sp. NPDC057446
GCCGACGTCGTCGCCGACCAGGTCCGGCGCCGGCCGGACACCGTGCTCGGCGTGGCCACGGGCTCGTCCCCCCTCGGCGCCTACCGCGAGCTGGCCCGCCGGCGGGCCGAGGGGTCGCTGGACCTCTCGGGGCTCCGGTGCTTCGCGCTGGACGAGTACGTCGGCCTGCCGGCGTCCCACCCGGCCGCCTACGCGGAGGTCCTGGGCCGGGAGGTCGCCGGCCCGTTCGGTCTGCCGGCCTCCCGGGTGCGGGTGCCCGACGGCTCCCGCTGGGACCTCGAGCAGGCCGGCCGGGACTACGAGGAGGCCATCGCCGGCGCGGGCGGGATCGACCTCCAGCTCCTGGGCATCGGGGCCAACGGGCACATCGGCTTCAACGAACCGGGATCCTCGCTGTCCTCCCGCACCCGGGTCAAGGCGCTGTCCGCCCGGACCCGCGCCGACAACGCCCGGTTCTTCGACGACCCCGACGAGGTCCCCACCCACTGCCTCACCCAGGGGCTGGGCACGATCCTGGACGCCCGCCGGGTGCTCCTGCTCGCCCAGGGGGAGCACAAGGCCGCCGCCGTGGCCGCCACCGTGGAGGGGCCCGTGTCCGCGATGTGCCCGGGCTCCGTCCTGCAGTTCCACCGCGCGGTCACGGTGGTGGTGGACGAGGCGGCGGCGAGCCGCCTGGCGCTCACGGACTACTACCGGTTCGTGGCCGAGGCCGGGCACCGGCTGCGCCAGGAGGGGCCATGACGTTCCGCCTCGCGGACTCCTGGGTCTGGGACAGCTGGCTGGCCGACGACGGGGAGAACTACCACCTGTTCTTCCTGCGGGCCAGCCGCGCCCTGCGCGACCCCGAGCGGCGCCACCGCCGGGCCTCGATCGGGCACGCCGTCTCGACCGACCTGGAGACCTGGACCCTGCTGCCGGACGCCCTCGTGGCCGGCGACGAACCGTCCTGGGACGACCTGGCGACCTGGACGGGCAGCACCGTCCGGGGCCACGACGGCCGCTGGCACCTCTTCTACACCGGGGTCGGCCGCGCCGAGGACGGGCTGCGGCAGCGCATCGGCTCGGCGGTCTCGGACGACCTGATCAGCTGGGAGCGCACCGGCGCGGGCCCGGTCGAGGCCGACCCCCGCTGGTACGAGACCCTCGGGGAGGGCACCTGGCCGGACGAGGCCTGGCGGGATCCCTTCGTCTTCTACGACGAGGGCACCCGGCAGTGGCAGATGCTCGTCACGGCGCGCGCCGCCGCCGGGGACCCGGACGCCCGCGGCGTGGTCGGCCACGCGGTGAGCGACGACCTGGAGCACTGGACCGTCCGGCCCCCGCTGACCGCCCCCGCCGGCTTCGGGGAGATGGAGGTCGTCCAGTCACAGGTCGTGGACGGGACCGGAGTGCTGATCTTCTCCTGCCTCCCGCGGCTGGCCCCCGGCATCCCGTTCTCGGAGAGCAGCACCGGCACGTGGATCGCCCCCGGCGCCGGCCGGCTCGGGCCGTGGGAGCTCGAACGGAGCGCCAGCTTCTTCGTGCCCGGCGTCTACGCCGCCCAGCTGGTCCGCCGGCGCGACGGCCAGTGGGTCGTGTTCGGCTTCCAGAACAGCGTGGACGGGAGCTTCGTCGGCGAGATCGCGAGCCCGGTGCCGCTGACGGACCTGCTGACGGAGGGCCGGCTCTTCCCCGCCGACGACCGAGCACCCCACCCCGTCCCCTGCACGAGCAGAAGGAGGTGAGCCCCGTGACCACCGAGGACTCTCCCGGCAGGACGACCCTCTCGGGCCGGGTGCACACCGGGCACGCCGAGCACCGGGACGGACTGGTGGTCGTCGAGGGCGGTCGCGTGGTCCACGCCGGGCCGCGGTCCGGGCACCCCGGCGGCGGCCCGGGGGAGCACCATGTCCTGGGCCCCGGGCAGATGGTGCTGCCCGGACTCGTGGACCTGCACTGCCACGGCGGCTTCGGCGCGGACTTCTCCTCCTCGGCGGAGGGGCCGATCCGCGCCACCCTCGACGCGTTCCACCGCCAGGGCACCACGACGCTCGTGGCCAGCCTGGTCACCGCCTCGCGGGAGGACCTGCTGGCCGCCGAGCCGCTGCTGGCGGCGCTCACCCGGGAGGGGCTGGTCGCCGGCATCCACCTCGAGGGCCCGTTCCTGTCCACGGCCCGGTGCGGGGCGCAGGACCCCGCCTGGATGCGGGACCCCGATCCGGGGCTCGCGGCCGACCTCGTCGCCGCGGCGGCCGGGACGCTCCGGACGATGACCTTCGCCCCGGAGCTGCCCGGCTCCCGGGAGCTCGCCGAGCTGCTCGTCGCCCACGGGGTGGTGCCCTCCCTCGGGCACACCGACGCGGACACCGAGACCGTCGACACCGCGCTGCACCACCTGCAGGAGCTGCTCCAGAGGACCCCCGGGGACGGCGCACCCCGGTCGCCGACGGTGACGCACCTGTTCAACGCGATGCCCGCCATCCACCACCGGTCCCCCGGGCCGGTGCCGGCCTGCCTGCGCGCCGCGGCGCAGGGCCGGGCCGTGGTGGAGCTCATCGCCGACGGCACCCACCTGGACCCCGGCATCGTGCGGTGGGCGTTCGAGCTGGCGGGCGCGGACAGCATCGCGCTGGTCACCGACGGGATGGCCGCGACCGGGCTGACGGACGGCACCTACACGCTCGGCGCGGCGGAGGTGCGGGTGCAGGACGGGGTGGCCACGCTGGTCTCCAACGGCTCGATCGCGGGCGGCACGGCGACCATGCTGGAGGTGCTCCGCCGGACGGTCGCGGCGGGCGTCCCCCTCGGGGAGGCCCTGCGCTCGGCGACCGTGGTCCCGGCCCGCGTGCTGGGCCTGGCCGGGGAGGCCGGGAGCCTGGCGACGGGCGCGCTCGCGGACCTCCTGGTGGTGGGGGAGGACCTCCGGCCGGCGGCCGTGATGCGCCGGGGCCGGTGGATCTCCGGTGCCCCGCCCCGCTGACACCCCCATGCACGGCCCGCGCGGCCGCGCGCGGTGGCGGCCGGCCCCCACCTCGCGGAGGGGCGGGGGCGCAGGTGGGTAACGATCCCCCGGGCGGTGGCCGCGGCCCGCGGGGGTGCGGCGTACGCTGGCCGTGTCGGAAGGAGCCCCTCATGACACAGCGCGACGAAGCGTGGCCCGCCGGGACGCCCTGCTGGGCCGATCTCACCGCATCCGATCCCGCCCGCACGCAGGACTTCTACCGGGCGGTGCTCGGCTGGGAGTACGGCGAGCCGAGGCCCGAGCACGGCGGGTACCGCAACGCCCTGATCGGCGGACGGCCGGTGGCCGGGCTCTCCCCGGCGGCCCCGGACCTGACGGGCGTCCCGCACGTGTGGCAGGTCTACCTCGCCTCCGACCGGATCGACCTCTGCGCCGAACGGGTCCGCGCCGCCGGCGGCACGCAGCTGATGGAGCCGGTCGACGTGGGCGAGCTCGGCCGGATGGGCGTCTGGCAGGATCCCACCGGGGCGTCCTTCGGGATGTGGCAGGCCGGGGAGCACGTCGGCTTCGCCGCCGTGGACGTGCCCGGCAGCGTGGCCTGGTGCGACCTGATGACCCCGGACCACCACGCGGCCCGCGACTTCTACGCCCAGGTCTTCGGCTACCACTACGAGGACATCGGCGAGGACGGCGTCTCCTACGCCACGTTCACGGTGCCGCACGGGGACCGCCCGGCCGGCGGGATCGGCGGGACCGACCCCGCGGCGGAGAACGCGCCGGCGGTCTGGTCGGTCTGCTTCCAGGTCGAGGACGTCGACGCCGCCGTGCAGCGCGTGCGCGAGGCCGGCGGATCGGTCGTGGAGGACCCCTTCGACTTCCGGTACGGGCGCGTGGCGGTCGTGGCCGGCCCGGACCGGGAGTCCTTCGCGATGATGGCGCCCGCGGCCGGGCAGCCCGCGGGCACGTAGGC